>JAJQEA010000140.1 GCA_021201905.1 Clostridia bacterium | reverse complement strand
CTTCTGGTCCGCATCATAACGCCCAGGGCGGCCCCGCCCTGAGAAAAATTCGCAGCCCCTGCAAATGCCAGCAGATTTTGCCGGCCGTTCAGTGCCACATCCTGGATTCCAATGGGTACCAAAGCTCTGTGGGCTCCAAAAATCACAAATACACACCACATGCCACCGATGAACGCGCCGCACAAAACAGGGCTTATTCCCATAAGGCCCGTGTAGATAAAATGAATGATATTTCCCAGGTAAATCCCCACCGGTCCAAACACCATAAATACCGCGGGAACCATAACCAACAGGGAAATCCCCGGCACCAGAATTATTTTCAGTACCTCCGGTATGACCCGCTCCAGAAGCCTCTGTACATAAGCCAGTATGAACACGCCTATTATAATAGGGATAACCGATGATGTGTAATTGGCCCTGGTCAATGCCACTCCCAGCATACGGATACTTTCGTCTCCTGTCATGAGGTCCAGAATGGAAGGATAACACATGGTTCCCCCAAGAGCCATCGCCACAAACTCGTTGGCTCCAAATACCTTTGCGCTGGTATAGGCCAGGATGATAGGCATAAAATAAAAAATTGCATCCGTGGCAGCCAGCAGGATTACGTAGGTATGGTTCCCTGTGATGTCGATGCCCTGATTGGACGCCAGCATCCTGGCTATGGTCAGGAATCCCTTCAAAAGGCCGGATGCCGCAATCGCTGGCACCATAGGCGTAAACATGGATGAGACCGACAGAATCATTCTGTTTCCCAGCTCAATTCCCAGTGAGCATTTTCCTCTGCCCTTCCTGTCCTTATGATAAACCGGCTCTTCCTTTTCACCTGTTTTTTGTTCTGTACCGGTCATTTTCATTATCAGGTCATATACCCGGCCCACCTTTGTCCCCATGACAACCTGGAGCTGGCCGCTGCTTTCCACAACCGCTATCACGCCTTCTACCCGCTCTATCCTGCCGCGGTCTGCTTTTTCCGGATCCCTTAGTGTAAACCGGAGTCTGGTAAAACAGTGTGTCACTTCCTTAATATTCTCCGCCCCACCTATGTGAGATAATATCTCATCGGCTGTCTTTTGATAATTCATCCCCTGCTCCTTCCAAGATTCCATTATCTCTTCCATATTTATAATATGGCTGTCAGAAGCATTTTTCATCCAGCGTATTTCATCCAGCTAATCCTGATGAGATTTTTCCTCCCAAAATGACCGAACTTTCAGCGATGTACCCTCTGTTTTAAGTGTTATGGCTCCTTTCTTTCCGGTTTCCAGAATCACAATCCCCTGTTCCTTTAAGCGGGACATTGTCTCCGGCGCCGGATGTCCATAGGAATTTTCCTTTCCATAGGAAACCACGGCTAATTGAATCCTCAACCGTTCCAGGAATACTTCCGATGAAGATGTTCCGGAACCATGATGGGCTGTTTTCAATATCTGCGCGTGATTCAAATGTATATCCTGCAGGGCTCCCTCCTGTTCTGCCAGTCTGACCAGGCTGCGCTCCTGCCCTTCCCCCATATCGCCGGTAAACAGCATATGAAATCCCTTATAATCCCCGCACAACACCAGGGAATGGCTGTTCCGGTCCTTCCCGCCAAAATCTTCACCGGCATACAGACAGGTAAGTGTCAGCTCCCCTGCTTCCACCCAGTCTGCGGTTTTCATATAAACCACGTCTGCCCCTTCCCTCCGGGCCAGTACAGCCAGATTTTCATATACCTCCTCCCCCTTTCCCATCACAGGCAGCACCAGTGTTCCTATCCGGATGTCCTTTGATTCCTCCAACAGATACACAAGACCGTTTATATGGTCGCTGTCCCCATGGCTTACCACCGCATAATCAATCCAAGATATTCCCCGGCTTTTTAAATAAGGCTCCAGAACAATATTCCCCAGTTTTTTCTGGCTGCTGCTGCCTCCGTCTATGAGCACCGCCTTCTTGCCTGTCCTGAGCAGCAGACCGTCTCCCTGTCCCACATCCAGACAGACAACCTCCAGTCCTTTGACAGGACGTGGAATCAATGCCAGAAAACTAAGTGCATAAATGCAAAAAAAGTACATTAACATCGCTGGTTTCGAGACAGCTATACTGCGAAGCGGGACCCGCATACGGCGGGAATGCGTTTTCAAACCGGATCCGGTCCGTCCCCTGATGCAAGCAAGCATAACAGCAGTTCCCACCCCGCATATGCAAAAATACATCATCAACCGGACCGTAGATGGACGCCCCAGCACCAGACTGTAACCGGGCAGCCCTTCCACCAATTTACACAGCAGCTCGTAGAACCTTAAAATATAATGTCCGGCTCCCACTGCCGTCACTCCGCCCTGAATCCAAACGCCTCCCAGCACAATCCCCAGAATACCGGAATACATTAAAATGGAAACAAGGGGTATAACCAAAAGATTTAAAAAAATCCCATAAAGAGGATACTGAAAATAGTGATACAACACAATGGGAGTGAGTATGATTTGTACGCATAAGCTGATAAGAAGCGTCTTTTCCCATGCCCGTTCCAATTTAAGGAAGGACTGCATCCAGCCTCCCAATCCGCTGATTGCCAGAACCGCCCCAAAGGACAGTTCAAATCCGCTGTGGTACAGCAGATAAGGCTGCCTGTACAGAAGAATTAAGGCAGCTGCTCCCAATGCCGACAGGGTGTCGTAGCTTCTTCCTTTGACCGCCGCCAGCCACAGGCACAATATCATGATAACTGCCCTTACAGCGGAGCCGGAACTTCCTGTCATTATCCCATAGCTGACAACAAGAGCAGCTGATATCATCCCGGCCCGGCCATAACCGGCTCCGGCCCGGCGAATCATCAGATAGATCCCTCCGCCGATAATAGCCAGATGCTGCCCGCTGACAGCCAGAAGATGGGATATTCCGTTGCGCTGGTACATATCCCGCATCTCCGGATTCATATCAGACGTATCTCCCAGAAGCACGGCTTTAAATACAGCCACATCCTCCGGCATACATACCTTCTCAAGGATACCGGCACACCGCATCCGAAATTCTGTGATTCCTTTATAATATGGAATCGCTTCTCCCCCCACCACTTCCATGTTATCTCCATACAGCCTGCATGCGGTTCCTTTTGTTCGGTAATAAGTCCTGAAATCAAATTCTCCTGGATTTCCCGGCCCCTCCACCGGAGCCAGCTTTCCTCTCACCTGTACTTTCAAACCAGCTGCCGGCGCTTCCCGGAAACCGGAATCACGCTCCCCTTTCTCCCCGTTCTCCACATACACTACTATCCTCCTGAACTTTGCACTCCTCCTCCCCGCCTCAGCCGTCACCTGTTCCAAAATAAGGGTAAGCGAATCTTCCTTTTGTTCAGCCGTTTTTATTTCTCCTCTTACCAGTATCCTGGCCCCGTTCATGGTCCGGGCCGCAGACTCCTCCCTGTCCAGAATCCCCTTTTCCGTCTGTCCTCTGGCCATCCCCAAAGACGCGCCAGCCAGAATACATACCAAAAAGAGCAGAAGCACCCTGTATTTCCGGTTGCTCCTGCCCTGCATTTCCTTCTTTGGAGCAGAAAAGCGCAAAACGCCCTTTCCTGTATCCAAAAGCCATAGGATTCCCGCCGCAGCCGCACACAGCCACGCCAGAACTCCTGTGTCCACCGCCGTGTTAACCTGCAGGGCCAGCGCCTCTCCAAGTACGTAACCTGCTGCCAGTACAACTAGCGGTCTCTTCATATTCGGTTGTATTTCCTTTCACATTTCCTTTCGTATTTCCTGCCGTATTTCCTGCCGTATTCTCCTGTGTCTCTCCCGCCTGGGCTCTGTCCTATTCATTCTCCCCGTCAATATAATTCTGGCTTCTCTCAAAGGTGGTATTTAAGGACACCACATCCCGGAACATCACATCCTGGGACCCATTGATCATAATCTGTACCTTTGTCACTGTGGTCATCTCCGAAAGAGAGTCCACAATGGAATAAATAGGTATATACTCGTTCACTGCCAGGGTTGTATTGGCAAAGGCGGAATCAAAGTTGATATAGCATACATTATCTGTCACTGACAGGCTCAGTATCTTGCAGTCTGACGGAATAGTGGGATTGTGTCCCTCCTGTCTTGGTCCGGCAATGAGCTGCTCAACCACCAGCTGTTCCAGGGAAGTATTGATGTTGTGGACTACCTCCCGTTTCTCCGGCACCAGGCGGTTGCCTGTCTCGTCGGCAAAGTACAGGGTCAGCTCCGTCTTTTCATAGGCGTTCACATTGCTGGTGTTCGTGATAAAATCAGTGGATGACAACATTCCCACCGGATTTCCCTGCCGGTCCATCAGCGGCTGGTCCCCACAGTAAATATTGATATAGTCAATTCCCTCAATCTGCGTAAGGGTCCTGGTAAGGGCTGCCCGGCAGAGAATTTCACGTTCCGCCTTCATAGCCGTGTAATTCATATCGAAGTACAGATACAGCACCTGTTCCTCCTGGCGGCTCCCCTGATAGGTCACCCGGTCCGTCAGCCCAGGCTGGCAGTCCAAATCCTTTGGTACATTCAGGAACTGATCCATCAGTTCATTCACCAGCTCCCCCTTGTCCTCTGTCTCCGTCTCATATTCCTGGGGAACCAGCTTGGTGATGGACGCATTCAGATAGTAAATCAGATATCTGCCCTCAGAAGGGTTTGAGGTGAGGCTTTCACCCTCCCCGCAGCCTGACAACAGGAATATAACCGCCATCAGGGGCAGAATCAGCCTTCTCACCGCATGTACTCCCATGGCATGTCTGCTCTGGGTATGTCTGCTCCCGGTATACCTGCTGTCGGTATGTCTGCTCACCATTTGCCTTCTCTCGTTATCTCTGCTCATGGCTTCGCCTCCTGTCTCGGTACATAGTTAAGAGGTATCCTCACACTGAAGGTGGTTCCCTCTCCCACCGTACTCTCCACATCGATGATACCGTGGTGCATCTGAATGACATTTTTCGCGATAGCCAGTCCCAGCCCGGTGCCGCCCACTTCCCTGGAGCGAGCCTTATCCACCCGGAAAAACCGTTCAAATATGTGTTCCAGCGCGTCCTCCGGTATCCCGATACCGGTATCCGCCACCTTGATATAGAAATATTTGTGGTCCGCATCCAGGGTCACGCGGACTATACCTGAATCCCGGTTGTATTTGATGGCATTTTCCACCAGATTGGTAATTGCCAGGGATATCTTTACCTTATCCACGTCCGCTGTCACTTCCCGGATGCTCTCCAGAATCAGTTCCACGTTTCCGCGTTTGGCAATGGGACGCAGACGTTTTAAAATCAACTCCAGCTCTCCGTTAATATTTACCTGCTCTATGTTCATCTGGTCCTCAGCTGTCTTGTCCATCTTGACCAGCATCAGCAGGTCCTCTATAATCTGGTTCTCCCGGTCAATCTCGTCCGAGATATCCGTCATAAACTCCCGGTACAGCTCCACCGGCACGTCCTCCATCCCCATAAGCGAATCAGCCAGCACACGGATCGAGGTGATGGGCGTTTTCAGTTCATGGGACACATTGGAGACGAACTCCTGGCGTGACTGGTCCACGGCCTTAAGCTTGCCCAGGGACTTTTGGACGGACTGGGACAAAAGCCTGGTCTCCCTGTAAGTCTCCTCTGTGATGTCCGCGTCCAAGTCTCCCTGCGCCACCCTGTCGAATGACATCTGAAGTTTTTTGAAAGGACGCAGCAGCAGATGGGCTGCCACCACCCCCAATACACTGAGCACCAGCACCATGCAAGCCAGAAAGAGATGGGATTTTCCCATGACCTTGTCTGTCAGGGACAGGATATTTTTCGTGGATGCGGTGACCACAATGACTCCGCTCACAGCTTTTCCGTCCGCAGCGTCATACACGGGAATGGTCTGGGCAAAATACTGCATATCCTTGTTGTAGTGGCTGCTGTTCTCACCCTTGAAGCATTTGATAACCTCTTCCGACAAATAATATTTTCCCGTGGCCAGATTAAAGGTATCTGTCACCACCCGGAAATTGCTTCCCACAATAACAATTCTTCCATTGTATACATCGGACAGGGTCTGCATCTGGCTGTCCAGACTGGCATTGTTCTTTTTCTCAGCCGTCATATAGCCGGACCGGGTCATCTTATTGCTGAGTATGACACACTGGTTCTGTATCTCTATGGATCTGGCATCTAGCTGGCTCTGCCGGAAGGTTCCCAGCATGATGCCTGCCTCCAGAAAAAGGGGAATCAGGGCTGCGCCTATGATGATGGAGGCAAGGGGTACCTTCATGCTCATGCCGAAGGTACGCAGCTTCTTAACAAATTTCTTTTCCGACACTTATTCCAGCTCCTTTAATTTCCTGGTGCAGGCAACTGCCAGGGCGCCAGGGCCGATATGGCATCCGATACTAAGGGATAGGGGCGCCTCAAACACGGGGACGCCGGGATATAATTCCCTTACAGTTTCTTCCAGCTCATGGGCCGCCTGCTCACTGCACGTATGCGCAATCTGCAAATAGGTGTGTTCCGCCTTCCGGTCAGCCAGGCGCTCCTCCAGATCATGGGCCAGGGCAGTCAGCATGATGGTCCTGGCCTGCTTCATGGTCCTGGCCTTTGCAAATGCATCCAGCTTTTCTCCCTGGATGGTGAGCACGGGCTTTATCTTGAGCAGGGTTCCCAGAGCGGCCGCTGCCGGGGTGATCCTGCCTCCCTTTTTCAGATATTTAAGGGTGTCCACTGTAATATAAATGGAGCTGTCAAACCTGGTTGCCTCCAGCTTTTCCTTTATCTGTTCACCGCTCCATCCCAGCTCTGCCAAATCCCTGGCATCCAGGGCTGACTGTCTCTGGGTAACGGAAATCCTCTGGTTGTTCACCACCTGGACGCGCCCCTCATACTCTTCCGCCAGCATAAGGGCTGTCTGGCAGGAACCGCTGAGGCCGCTGGACATGGGAATGTACACCACCTGATCATGGTCCACCAAAAGCTGGTCCCACTGCTCCATCACGTCTTTTGGCGAGGGCTGGGATGTGGTGATATCGGCGCCCTCCTCCATCCTTCTGTAAAATTCTTCGTGGCTTAAATCAATGCCCTCATAAAATACCTGTCCATCTATCATAAAAGGCATGGGAAGCACGTATATGCCCAGCTTCTTTGCCTCATCCTGCGTGACTCCGCTGTTGCTGTCCGCAACAATAGCTATTTTCATATTAAATGTTCTCCTTTATGCAATCCCCTGGTTCAGTCTGTTTGCGGTTGTGTATAACTGGTAATACATTCCCTTCTTCTCCAGCAGCTGTTCATGATTTCCCTCTTCCACAATCTGATTGCCAGCCAGCACAAGTATACGGTCCGCCCCCTGGATGGTGGTCAGGCGGTGGGCAATGGTGAGGGTGGTACGGCCCACGGCCAGCTTCTCCAATGACTGGGATACCAGGTATTCGCTCTCATTGTCAAGGGCGGATGTGGCCTCGTCCAGAATGAGGATGGCAGGATTTTTCAGGAATACACGGGCAATGCTGATGCGCTGCTTCTGTCCTCCCGACAGCTTGACACCGCGCTCTCCCACATAGGTATCATACCCGTCCTGGAGCTCAGTGATGAATTCATGGGCTCCCGCCAGCTTGGCGGCCTCCATGACCTCCTCCCTGGTGGCTCCCGGACGTCCGTAGCTGATATTTTCATAGACAGAACCTGAAAACAGGTACACATCCTGCTGTACCACGCCGATGTTGGAGCGAAGACTCTGCAGTGTAACATTCTTTATATCCTGTCCGTCTATGGTGATGCTGCCTGATGTGGTGTCATAAAACCTGGGCAGAAGGTTGCACATGGTCGTCTTACCGCCGCCAGAGGGCCCTACCAGGGCAATCCTCTCCCCTGGCCTTACCGTGATGTTTATGTCCTCCAATACCGGCACATGGTCGTCCGGATACTCAAAACTCACATGGTCAAAGGATATGGCTCCCTTTACATGCTCCATCTTCTTTGCGTTTTTACCGTCCCTGATATCAGGCACCACATCCATAATTTCCTGGAAGCGTTCGATACCGGTAATTCCCCGCTGGAACTGCTCCGCAAACTCTATGATTCTGCGTATGGTGGTGAGAAGGGTGGTTACATACATGGTGTAGGCCACCAAATCTCCCGGTTCCACCTTGCCCTGAATCATGAAAATGCCTCCTGCCACAATCACCACCACATACATCAGTCCGTCAAAGGACCTGGTGGTAATCTGGAAGGCAGCCATGTAACGGTAGGTATACTTCTTTATGTCCATGAAATCCCGGTTGCCCTTGCCGAACTTGGCAATCTCCACCGGCTCGTTGGCAAAAGCCCTGACCACGCGGTTGCCCAACAGGGTATCCTCAATCTGGGCATTGAGCTCGCCAATCTGGTTTCTCTGCCTGCGGAATGCCTCCTTCACCTTCATGTTAAACCAGGTACAGGATATAATCATGACCGGCACCAGCACAAATATAAGCAGGGTCAGCTCCAGGTTGATGCCAGAGAGGATGATAAAGGAAACCACGGTCTTTAAGGCCGCTATAAAGAACTCCTCCGGGCAGTGGTGGGCAAATTCCGTCACGTCGAACAAATCGCTGGTGATACGTGACATAATCTGTCCAACCTTTGTATTGCTGTAATAACTGTCCGACAGCATCTGCAAATGCTCAAAGGCATCCTGGCGCATGTCCGTTTCAATGTATACGCCCATTACATGCCCTGTGTAAGCCATGTAATAGGCTGCCAGGGAATCAATCACCCGCAGAAGCAGGTACAGAACGCCAATCCGAATCACAACCGCGGCTGTCATGGATGCCAGATCCTGCATCCCCTGGTTCGTGATATAGCGCAGCATCAGAGGAAGAATCAGTTCTCCCAATGTAGTCAGAGCCGCGCAGAATAAATCAAATATCAAAATTTTCTTATATCTCCCATAATATGGAAGAAAGCTTTTCAAAAGTTTCTTGGTTTTCACACCCTTTTTTCCAGACACAATTCAAACTCCTATCATATGATATATTAATTAAAATTATGCAAAACAGGCCTTCAAAGACTTCTCCGGCCTTTGAGGACACTAGCTTCTATTTTATCGTATTTCCAGCAAAAATGGAAGGGATAATTGCATATCAGTAAACGTCACTTTGCCTTCAACTGTTCATAAATGCCCCGTATATTCTGGATAAGCTCAGGATGCAGGAAATCTTTCTGGTATACCATGTCAATCTGGCGCACCATGGAGGAATTTTCAATGGGAATAATGGCCAGACGGCCGCTGGCCAATTCCTCACTGCAGGCGCTTTTGGCAATGATGGTAATTCCCAAATCCATGGTTACCAGCTCTTTACTCATGGACACATTATCCAGCTCCATCATCACGTTAAACTCCGCCAGGCTCATGTCCCTGGCGCCCAGATGCTTTTCAAACAGCTGTCTTGTGCCCGCGCTGCGGCTTCGCAGAATCAGCTTTTCATGGCGTATTTCCTCCACGGACACGGTCTTGGCCCTGGCCAGGCGGTGCATGGGCGAGACAGCCAGACATAGGTAATCCGTGTCCAGGGTGGTGGACACCAGCGCCGTATCCGGCACCCCTCCCTCAACCACGGCAAAATCCAGTTCATATGCCTTCAGGCGGCTATAAATTTTTTGAATGGTATTGACACAAATATTTATATGTATATCAGGATTCTCGTTGCAGAGGGTGGCCAGCACCTGGGGAATGATGGTCTCTCCTGCGGTGGGGGTGATGCCTACATTCAGATGGCTGGTCTCCGTCTTGCTGTCTGCAATGGCCTGACAGGCATTGGAATAGACGGCCGCCGCCCGTGGGGGGTACTGCACCAGTATCTTTCCCTGGGGGGTCAGCTTCAGTTTGTTTTTGCTCCTATAAAATATTTTTATATCGAACTCATTTTCCAGCAGGCGAATCTGATGACTCACCGCCGGCTGGGTCAGATTCAGCTTCTGAGCTGCCTTTGTATAGCTTCCGGCCTCGATGACAGCCAGAAGGGTCTTTACTTTCATGTCGAACACAGGCCCGTCCCCCTCTGTATATAAATATTTTTTATATCCCAATCAATTAATATCATTTGATTTTATCACCAAACACTACTATAATCAAGCAAAACAAAAAGAAACGCAGAAAGGAGTGTTGATCATGGCACTTTTTTTATCAAACCTGGGAGCAGCAGGAATCATATTGACCATAGCAGTCATGCTGGCATCCGGCTTTCTGTTGACACGCATTACAAAACGGCTTCACCTGCCTAATGTTACCGGTTATATTATTGCGGGAGTCATCATCGGGCCCTGGTGCCTGAACCTTGTCCCTTCACAATATATTGAGCAGATGGATTTCATCACGGATCTGGCCCTGGCATTCATCGCATTTGGAGTAGGTAAATATTTTAAACTGTCATCCTTAAAAGCCAACGGAAAAAACATGGTGATTCTGACCATGTTTGAATCCCTGACCGCGGGTATCTTCATCACTATTGTTATGCTGGCTATGGGGTTATCCCTGTCCTTCAGTCTGCTTTTAGGAGCCATCGGCTGTGCCACAGCCCCCGCCTCCACCATTATGACCATCCGGCAGTATAAGGCCAGGGGGCCCTTTGTGGACACCATCCTGCAGGTTGTTGCCCTGGACGATGCTGTCTCCCTGATAGCCTTCAGCGTGTGCGCGGCCTTTGTCCAGGCCAGCTCCTCAAACGGCTCTGTGACGGTTTCCCAGATTGCGCTTCCGGTTCTCTTTAACTTATTGGCGCTGGCGCTGGGCGGACTATCCGGTGTGGTGCTCAGCAGGCTGATTCACAAACGCCGCAGCAAGGACCACAGCCTGGTTCTGGCCTGCGTCACTATCATGGGTGTGGCCGGTATCTGTACCTCCCTTAATGTTTCTCCCCTGCTGGCATGTATGGCCTCCGGCACTGCCTATATCAATGCCAGCGGCAACAAACACCTGTTCAAGCAGTTAAACCAGTTCACGCCTCCCCTCCTGGTGATGTTCTTCGTGCTTTCCGGCATGAGGCTTTCCATCCCCAGCCTGGCGGCCGCCGGCGTGATCGGCATTGTTTACTTTCTGGTCCGCATTGCGGGAAAATACACCGGCTCTGCCCTGGGCGCCGCAATTACCCACGCCTCACCGGAAATCCGCCGTTACTTTGGCCTGGCCCTGATTCCCCAGGCAGGCGTGTCCATCGGCCTGGCTGTGCTGGGACAGCGTATGCTCCCCGCAGAAAGTGGCCAGCTGCTGTCCACCATCATTCTGTCCAGCGGGCTTTTATATGAAATGGTGGGGCCTGCCTGCGCAAAGGCCTCCATCAAGCTATCCGGCAGCGTTCCGGGGAAGGCGGCTGTGGCTGAGAAGTCAGTGGCGGCCGGGAAGGCGGATGTGGGAAAGGCTGGCTCCGGGAAGGCGATGGCTGAGGCAGCGACTGAGAAGGCGATGGCTGTCGGGAATGCAGCTGCGGCTGGGAAAGCAGTGGCGGCTGGAAATGCAATGGCGGCTGAAAAGGCGGTGGCGGCTGGGAAGGCAGTGGCGGCTGGGAAAACGGCGTCTGTAAACACCCCTCTGTCGCCAAACCAGAAGAGGTAGAACAACCCACTGTGCATAAAACAGACGCAGTGGTCCAGGAGGAACGTACACCAAAAAAAGCCCATGACAGCAGTAAAGAAACAAATACGGCTGTACCGGCCCGTCAAATCCCTCCAAGACATGCGGTAACCTGAATGATTTAAGTTTACCGGGCGCCAATGATTTAAGATTACCGGGCGCCAATGATTTAAGATTGCCGGGCGCCTGCCCCGGCATATTCAAGTCAAAAAAGCCAGCTCCACACATTCGGAGCTGGCTTTTACATATATTGACTCTTATTGAATGATTCTTACTTAACCAGCAGTGATTTGCCTGTCATTTCCTTAGGCTGCTCCATTCCCATGAGTTCAATAAGGGTTGGCACGATATCGCACAGTGCGCCGCCCTCACGCAGCTTGTAGGATGGGTCTGCGTTTACCAGGATGAACGGTACAGGGTTGGTGGTATGGGCGGTAAATGGTTCGCCTGTCTCATAGTCCACCAGCTGCTCTGCGTTTCCATGGTCCGCGCAGATGAACATGACGCCGTCCACTTCCCTGATGGCCTCCACTGCACGGCCCACGCAGGCGTCCACAGTCTCGATGGCCTTGATGGCCGCGCCCTCAACTCCGGTATGGCCTACCATGTCAGGGTTGGCAAAGTTGATGATGATAACATCGTATTTGCTGGATTTGATGGCTTCCACCAGCTTGTCACACACGCCATTCGCGCTCATCTCAGGCTTTAAATCGTAGGTGGCAACCTCCTTTGGAGAAGGAACCAGGATGCGGTCCTCACCCTCGTTGGGTTCTTCCACACCGCCATTGAAGAAGAAGGTCACATGAGCATATTTCTCTGTCTCCGCAATCCTTACCTGGGTCTTTTTGTGGGCTGCCAGGAACTCGCCAAAGGTATTGGTGATGCTCTCCTTCTTAAATGCAACCAGCTTGTTCTGGATGGTCTCGTCATAATCCGTAAAGCATACATATACCAGGTCCAGTCTTTTCTCCCTTGGGAACCCGTCAAAGCTGTCGTCGCAGAATGCACGGGTAATCTCCCTTGCACGGTCCGGGCGGAAATTATAGAAAATCACGGAATCCTTGTCCTGGATGGTGGCCGCAGGCTTGCCGTCCTTCATCACCACAAAGGGGATAACGAACTCATCCGCCTTGCCGTTGTCATAGGAGGCCTGGATGCCTGCCGCAGCGCTGTCAGCCTGATTTCCTTCGCCCTTTGTCAAAGCATTGTAAGCCAGCTCCACGCGGTCCCATCTCTTATCACGGTCCATGGCATAGTAACGTCCCATGACAGAAGCCACCTCACCCACGCCAATTTCCTTCATCTTTGCTTCCAGCTGCTCCACATAGCCCTTTCCTGATTCAGGAGGCGTGTCGCGGCCATCCAGGAAACAGTGTACATACACCTTCTCCAAGCCATTCTTCTTCGCCAGCTCCAGCAGGCCGTAGATGTGGATGTTGTGGCTGTGTACGCCGCCGTCAGACACCAATCCGAACATATGAAGGGCAGAATCATGTTTTTTGCAGTTTTCAACTGCTGTGAGGAACTCCGGAATCTGGAAAAAGTCCCCGTCCTGAATGGATTTTGTGATTCTGGTCAGTTCCTGGTATACGATACGGCCTGCTCCCATGTTCAGATGTCCTACCTCAGAGTTACCCATCTGTCCTTCCGGAAGTCCCACTGCCATGCCGCTGGCCTCGCCCTTTACAAAGGGGCACTGGCTCATAAGCTGGTCCATAACCGGGGTTTTGCCCTCGCATACAGCGTTGTGCTCGCAGTTATCATTCAGTCCGTAGCCGTCCAGAATCATTAATACGGTTGGTTTTTTGCTCATTTTTAATCTCCTTCTGTTTTAAATACCCTGCCGCCTTGGGACGCGTGAATCCCGCATTGGGACACGCTCCGGTCAGGGGCAGGGCACACATTTTGCTATTACTTGTTGTAATTTACAATCTTGCCAAAGTCAGGCTTCAAGGAGGCGCCGCCTACCAGTCCGCCATCGATATCCGGCTGTGTGAAAAGCTCCGGAGCGGAAGATGCGGATACAGAGCCACCGTACTGGATACGGATTGCCTCAGCTGTAGCCTCATCGTAAATCTCTCCAATGCATACGCGGATAGCTGCGCAGACTTCCTCAGCCTGTTCTGTGGTAGCCACCTTGCCGGTGCCGATTGCCCAGATAGGCTCATAGGCAATCACTGCTGTCTTAGCCTGGTCAGCTGTCACATTCAGGAACGCGATCTTAATCTGCTGGTGAATCCAGTCAATGGTGATTCCCTGCTCCCTCTGTGTGAGTGTCTCTCCACAGCAGACAATCGGTGTAATACCGTGTTCAAAGGCCTTTAACACCTTTTTATTCACGGTCTCATCTGTCTCCGTGAAATACTCACGTCTCTCGGAATGGCCGATGATTACATACTTAACGCCGGCGTCTACCAGCATGTTGGGGGAAATCTCGCCCGTGTAAGCGCCCTTCTCCTCATAGTACATGTTCTCGGCTCCGATACAGATATTGGATCCCTTGGCTGCTTCCATAGCAGGAATGATGTCAATGGCAGGCACACAGAATACCACGTCCACATCCTCATTCACTACCAATGGCTTTAACTCGTTTACAAGGGCAACTGCCTCTGACGGAGTCATGTTCATCTTCCAGTTGCCTGCTATAATTCTCTTTCTTGACATTGTATTTTACCTCTCCCTTTCACACTGAAATCATTTACGGGAAACCCCAATTAAGCTTTGTTGTCAGCCGCAGCAACGCCTGGCAGCTCCTTGCCCTCCAGGAATTCCAGGGATGCGCCGCCGCCGGTGGAGATGTGGGTCATCTTATCAGCAAAGCCCAGTCTCTTCACGGCGTTGACAGAGTCGCCGCCGCCGATTACAGTGGTGGCATCTGCCAGGTCAGCAACCGCGCGGCATACCTCCAGTGTGCCTTCTGCGAAATTGGAGAACTCAAACACGCCCATAGGTCCGTTCCACACAACGGTCTTGGCACCCTGTAATGCTTCCTTATAAAGGGCGATGGTCTTAGGTCCGATGTCAAATCCTGACCAGCCCGCATCGATCACATCCACTACTTTATGCTCTGTATCGTTGGAGAATTCCTTACCCTCCACATGGTCAACAGGAAGCAGCAGCTTAACGCCCTTCTCCTCTGCCTTCTTAATCATCTCCAGAGCGTAATCCAGCTTATCTGCCTCGCATAAGGAGTTGCCGATTTCCTGGCCCTGTGCCTTTGCAAAGGTGTAAGCCATGCCGCCGCCGATAATCAGGGTGTCAACCCTGTCCAACAGGTTGTTGATTACATTAATCTTGTCGGAAACCTTTGCGCCGCCCAGGATGGCCACGAATGGGCGGACCGGATTCTCAACTGCCTGCCCTAAGAATTTGATTTCCTTCTCCATCAGGTAGCCTACCACATTCTCCTTGGTAAATCTGGTAACACCTACGTTGGAGCAGTGGGCCCTGTGGGCAGTACCGAATGCATCGTTTACGAAAATGCCGTCGCACAGATCAGCCAGTTCTTTTGCATAAGCCTCGCTTGCAGCATCGCCGTCTTTGAATTTGGTTTCCTCAATCCTGTAACGGGTATTCTGAAGGAGCAGAACCTCACCGTCCTTTAACCCGGCAGCTACCTTCTGGGTCTCAGGTCCTGTTACCTTTGGATCGTCCACAAACTTAACCTCTACGCCCAGTCTTTCGCTCAGAGCAGGAGCAACGGGAGCAAGGCTCATCTCCGGAACGGGCTCGCCCTTTGGCTTGCCTAAATGGGAGCACAGGATAACCTTGGCGCCCTGGTCGAGAAGCTTCTTTATGGTAGGGATGGCTCCGTCAATACGGTTATAGTTCTGGATAATGCCTTCCTTTAACGGAACGTTGAAATCGCAGCGCACCAGTACTTTCTTGCCCTGTAAATCGTTTAAATCATCAACTGTTTTCTTGTTTAACATATGTCTTTCCCCTTTCAGAGTCATTGATACATTTGGCGAACAAAAGGCCCGGCCCAAACGACCGGACCCTTCATGAGTCTACTTAAAAATTACTGTCCTGTTGTCACAATTAGCCTAACTCAGCAAAGAACTTGATTGTCCTTACCATCTGGCTTGTGTAGGAGTTCTCATTGTCATACCATGAAACAACCTGTACTTCGTACAGATCATCTGCAATCTGAGCTACCATGGTCTGTGTTGCGTCGAACAGAGAACCAAATCTCATACCGATAACGTCAGAAGATACGATGGCATCCTCGTTGTATCCAAAGGACTCGCTGGCGGCTGCCTTCATAGCTGCGTTGATGTCTTCCTTTGTAACGCCGGCCTTCTTAACAACTGCTGTTAAGATGGTGGTGGAACCGGTTGGTACAGGTACACGCTGTGCGGAACCGATTAACTTGCCGTTCAGCTCTGGGATAACCAGGCCGATAGCCTTAGCTGCACCGGTGGAGTTAGGAACGATGTTAGCTGCGCCGGCTCTTGCTCTTCTTAAATCGCCTTTTCTGTGTGGTCCGTCCAGAATCATCTGATCGCCTGTGTAAGCGTGGATGGTGGACATGATACCGCTCTGGATAGGAGCGTAATCATTCAGCGCCTTAGCCATAGGAGCTAAGCAGTTTGTTGTACAGGAAGCTGCGGAGATGATCTTGTCGTCAGCTGTCAGTACATTTTCGTTAACGCTGTATACAATCGTAGGAAGATCATTGCCTGCCGGAGCGGAGATAACAACTTTCTTAGCGCCTGCGTCGATGTGAGCCTGAGCTTTGTCCTTAGAGCAGTAGAATCCGGTACACTCCAGAACTACGTCTACGCCGATTTCGCCCCATGGAAGATCAGCAGCCTTTGGCTCCTTGTAGATGGTAATCTTCTTGCCGTCTACAGTGATGGAATCCTCTCCAGCCTCAACAGTGTGCAGACCCTGGCCATAAACGCCGGCATATCCGCCCTGTGCTGTATCATACTTTAACAGATGAGCTAACATCTTAGGATCGGTTAAGTCATTGATAGCTACTACATCGTAACCTTCTGCTCCGAACATCTGACGGAAAGCCAGACGTCCAATACGTCCAAATCCATTAATCGCTACTTTTACTGCCATGATTCAATTCCTCCTAGTTTGTTAAAAAATATATTATTGTTAAATATTAATCAACCTCTCTCTATTGTAATCAATTTCTAATGAAATGGCAAGTCCTTTTTTTATTTTTACGGATCTTTGACCTTTTTATACGAAGAAAAGACTGGAATCTTGCCATTCAGGTATTTTCTGCTATAATGTTGTTATGATATGCAATAGAAGCAAAGGAGAGGCTCCAATGATATACGACTGCCATCTGCACACTGAATTTTCCGGTGACTCCAACACCCCCATCGGCCTGCAGATTGAGAAAGCCATAGCACTTGGCATGAAGGAGATGTGCATTACCGACCACCACGACTACGATTCCGGATTCTGCGACTGTGATTTTATCCTGGATATCCCCACCTATCTCACGGCCCTGCGCATGCTCCAGGCAGAGTACAGGGACCGCATCCGCATCAACATTGGAATCGAGCTGGGGCTTCAGGATCACCTTAAGGAATATTTGGAGTACTTTGTAAAGCGTTATGGGGATTCCTTTGATTTCATCATCGGATCCAGCCATTTTGTGAAGAGCATGGACCCGTATGATCCGGAATACTGGGACAAGCGGGGCGAGGTGCCCGGCTTTGAGGATTTCTTTGAGGCCTCCCTGATGCGTGTGAAAGACCTGTGCCACACCTTTGATTCCTTCGGCCATCTGGATTACGCGGTGCGCTACGCTCCCCACCAGAACGATTTTTACGACTACCGGCATCTGAGCCAGTGGATTGACCCGCTCTTAAAGATTCTGATTGAAAACGGCAAAGCCCTGGAGTGCAACACAGGCGGTTTTAAATACGGCCTGGGCCAGCCCAACCCCTGCCGGAAGATTCTCATGCGCTACCGGGAGCTGGGCGGCGAGATGATAACTGTTGGATCCGACGCTCATACCCCGGAATATGTGGGTTATGCCTTTGACACCTGCCGCGAACTGCTGCTGGACTGCGGTTTTAAATATTTTACCGTGTACCATGGCAGAAAGCCGGAATTCATTCCCCTTTAGCAGGGGAATGGCTGCGGGCAGCGATGATATAGGATTTGCCGCATTTATACTGATTATGCGCCTCAT
Source organism: Clostridia bacterium (assembly GCA_021201905.1). Lineage (GTDB taxonomy): Bacteria > Bacillota > Clostridia > Lachnospirales > Lachnospiraceae > Enterocloster. The sequence goes on along the minus strand of JAJQEA010000140.1, from coordinate 6,697 downwards.
CCCGCGCTTTCTGTTTTCATGGCTGCCTTTACATCCTTCAGGAACTGCTCCCATGCGTCCTCATGCTCCACATAATACTTAGGGCAGAGTTTTTCATTTACATCATAGTGGCGTATGACATCCTTAGGCGTCAGTTTCAGCTGCCCGCAGAGAAAGGCCATCAAGTCCACCACGGATTCGTAGGTGGCATCATTGAACTTTCCGCTGTCGTCTGGATGGCACACCTCAATGGCCACCGTGGTGTTGTTTAAGGGGGCATTGGCATAGGCGATTTCATTGACAGGAATGCACTGGATAACTTCCCCTTCCAGCCCCACCACAAAATGGCTGCTGGCAGACGAACCGCTTTTCTGCGGGTCCTGGTCAGCCAGGCTGTCAAAATAGTCCCTGTTATTCCTGGCCGTGGAGCCGGGATTGGCCACATAATGTATGACAATCTTATCCACCCTCTGACGCCCCACATCCGGCCTGGAAAATATATTCTTCCTTATAAAATCCTGCTCTACATAATCCGGCACTTCCACTGCCTTCAAATCCACGGTATAGGGCCTCTCCCAGCCCCAAAGGTAATAACCTCCGCCCAGACCGGCGCCGGCGCCCAATACCAGCACCAGCAAAAGCGCCAGAAAGGACACGCCTTTTCCCGAACGGTTACGGTGTTCACCTGAACCTGAATTTCCTGTTTTATGATTCCTTTGAGACCGGTCCGTTTTCTTTCTGGCGTTCTGGTCCTCCTGGGCCGTTCTGGCAGCAGAGGTTCTGGCGGCAGGCGTTCTGGCGGCAGACGTCCTGCCCTCCGGCCCCCCATCTCCCGTACCGGGCTTTCTTCTGGAAACACGATCACGTCTGGGCCTGCCTCCTATGTAGGAATCCCCCACCGGAGGATTCTGCCGGCCTGCCCCCGGCCTGCCCGGCTCCAGGGGTACCTGCCGGATATCTTCGTAATCTCTTATCCTATCTATATCCTTTGTCCGTTCTTCTTTCATCCTTTCGTACACCTTTCGTTGATTCATGTTCCACTGATTCTGTCACATGAACAATATAACATTTTTCAGCTTAAAACACAATGGATGTTGCATTTTCTGAATCAATCTGTAAAATCATAAAACAGATGCAACTTTATCCCTGCCTCGGACGTCTAACAGTTAGAAGGATATGAAAGGAGGATGCAGGTACATGGGCTTTTACAACCACACGGCGGAAACAGAACGTCTCCTTACGGAAAATTATGAACGCTACTACCGCCTGGCATTTAAGCTAATGTGAAACCAAGATGATGCCCTGGATGTAGTCCAGGAAAGCGCCTACCGGGCAATTAAGGACTGCAAAGGGGTCAAAAATAAAGACTACCTGTCCACATGGATTTACCGGATCGTAGTCAACACAAGCCTGGATATGCTGCGCAGGAAAAAGAAAGAGACACCCACAGAAGTATTGCCGGATACTCCCACGGAGGACCATTACCAGGACCTGGACCTGAAACAGATGATAGACCGGCTGGATGACAAAAGCAGAACCGTCATCCTGCTGCGGTATTTTGAGGATTTTAAATTAGAAGAGATTGCTGACATTGTCGGTGAAAATCTCAACACGGTAAAGGCCAGGCTATACCGCACCTTAAAAAAACTAAGGCTGGAACTGGAGCCGGAGTCTCTGGACGGAAACCAGAATCATTTTTCAGAAAGGAGCCATGCTCATGAAACAGGAAGAAAACAGACAGATGGATAACCTGAAATCAGAATATGAAAGCATACCGGTTCCAAAGGAAGCAAAGGAACGCATGCTTGCGGGCATTGCCCAGGCAAAAAAAAAGAACAGAAAGGCGTGATTATTATGAAATTTGCAAAGAAAACAGGCGGGGCCGCTGCCGCTGTCATGATTGCCATTACCGTACTGGCCAACGCCACACCGGCCCTGGCCAATGCCATGGAACAGATTCCGGTCATTGGATCCATTGCAAAGGTAGTGGCCTTCCGCACCTATGAAGATAAAAAGAATCATTTTGAGGCTGATATCAAGGTTCCCCAGGTGACGATTGAAGGGACCGAGGGCGCCCGGGTACCGGCAAACAAATCCATAGAGGACTATGGAAATGAGCTCATTGCCATGTATGAGGAGGAATTGTCAAAGGACAACGGAGAGGGTCACTATGGCCTGGATTCCCGCTATGAAGTGGTGACAGACAACAGCAAATACCTGTCCATCCGTATCGATACCACCCTTACCATGGCCAGCGGTACCCAGTTCGTCAAGGTATTTACCATAGACAAGGCCACCGGAAATGTCATTTCCTTAAAGGACCTGTTCCATGACCGTCCGGAAATGCTGGATGCCATCAGCAACAACATTAAGAGCCAGATGGCGGAACAGATGGCAAAGGATGAGTCCGTCATGTACTTCTACCAATCCGATATGCCGGATGAGGATTTCAAGGGACTTACAGGTGATGAGAGCTATTATTTCAATAAAAACGGCGAACTTGTGATTACCTTTAACGAATACGATGTGGCGCCGGGTTACATGGGCGCCGTACAGTTCACCATACCCGCTTCCGTTACAGGTGCCTTTTAAATCCTGAATCCGGCCATGCATATTTTCCGTCCCCGCCTTCCATACTAATCCTGAGGTGATGAATATGATAGAGCGGGATGAACTTCCCATTGGATTTACCATGGAGCTGGCTATGAATCCTGAAGCCATGAGCCGTTTCTCCGGCCTTACGGAGCCGGAACAGAAACAGGTGGTAAACAGGGCCAGAAACATAAAGAGCCATGAGGATATGCGCAACTACGTGGAAAACATGTTTACGGAAGGATGATGGCACATGGACGGAATACAGATACCCGGGAGCCAGGAGCCCGGCAGGCAGCAACCCCTGGAGCTTCCAGGCAGAAACAGCAGCACCTATGGGGATGGGGACATTCCTGAAATTGATTTGCCCGGCGCGGACAGCGCCACCCATGATTTCCCTCAGGAATTTCCTGAAAACCCCATGCAGTCCTGATAAACCAGGGCTGCATTTTTTTGCGCATTTTTTAACCAGTATTTTTAAACCAATATTGTTAAACCAGCCCTCTTCAGGGCTTGAATCATACTATATATTGTGATATCATTATTTTTAATACAATATATAGAATCGAGGGTGTAATTATATGGAAATACAGGAGTGGCTGGGAGCTGATAACCAGCTGGGAATCGATATCTGGAAGCACAAATACCGTTATCAGGATGAAACCTTTGAACAGTGGCTGGGGCGTGTCAGCGGGGGGAACGCTGCGATTGCAAAGCTGATACGGGAAAAGAAGTTTCTTTTCGGGGGAAGGATACTGGCTAACCGGGGACTGGAATATGTGGGGCGGAAAATCACCCTCTCCAACTGCTATGTCATCGAACCTCCTCAGGATGAGATTGAGAGTATTTTTGAATGTGCCAAAAAGCTGGCGCGTACATACAGCTACGGCGGCGGATGCGGTATTGACATCTCTCAGTTAAGCCCCAGGGGAGCTAAAATCAACAATGCGGCCAAGGAGACCACCGGGGCTGTCTCCTTTATGGACCTGTATTCCCTGGTGACGGAGCTCATCGGACAGAACGGACGGCGGGGCGCCCTCATGATATCCATTGACTGTTCCCATCCGGATGTGGAGCAGTTTATCGATATCAAGACGGACCTGTCCCGGGTCACCAAGGCAAACATATCCATCCGCATCTCCGACGCTTTTATGGAGGCAGTAAAGAACAACCGTGATTTTCTTCTCCACTACACCAGGGAAGCCACAGGCGAGGTCATAGAGCAGACCGTAAACGCGCGGGAGCTGTTCCACCACATCGCAGAGACAAACTGGGACTACGCGGAACCGGGTGCCCTGTTCTGGGACCGCGTCAGGGAGTGGAATCTGCTCAGCAATACAAAGGAATTTTCCTACGCAGGCGTCAACCCCTGCGCCGAGGAACCCCTTCCGGCAGGCGGAAGCTGCCTTCTGGGCAGCATAAATCTGGCCCGTTTTGTCATAGAGCCCTTTACCTCCATGGCTGCCTTTGATTTCGACGGGTTCAAACAGTGCGTGGGCGACTGTGTGCGTACCTTAAACCAGGTGCTGGATGAGGGAATGCCCCTCCATCCCCTGAAGGAACAGCGGGAAAGCGTAAGGGACTGGAGACAGATTGGGCTGGGTATCATGGGGCTGGCTGACATGCTCATCAAGCTGGGACTTCCCTACGGGGACGGGGCCTCACTGGAGCTGTGCGGCCGAATCGGCTTTGCCATGGCGGACACGGCCATTGCAGCCTCGGCCCTTCTGGCAAAGGAAAAGGGGCCATTTCCGCGGTGCAATGCAGGAGAAATCATGGAAACGCCTTTCTTTCAGGCCAATACCTCCGCTCCCACCAGGGAACTGGTGAAAAAGTATGGGCTCCATAACTCCCAGCTTCTGACCATTGCCCCCACCGGCACCCTTTCCACCATGCTGGGAATATCCGGCGGCATTGAGCCGGTCTTTGCCAATTACTATGAACGCAAGACCGAGTCTCTCCACGGAAAGGATGTATATTATAAGGTATATACCAGGATTGTGGATACTTATATGAAGGAACACAAGATTACCGATGACTCCCTTTTGCCGGATTTCTTTGTCACGGCCATGACCCTGGATTACCGCCAGCGTATCGGGATGCAGTCCGTCTGGCAGGAACACATCGACGCCTCCATCAGCTCCACCGTCAATGTACCCAGCCAGTTTACGGTGGAGGAAACCGGACAGCTGTACCTGTATGCCTATGAAAAGGGATTAAAGGGCATCACCATTTTCAGGGACGGCTGCAAACGCATTGGTATCCTGACGCCGGAGGAGGAAAAGAAGCAGAAAGGCGCCGTGGCTGGCGAGGGGCTGGGCAGAGGGGAAATCATTCAGGTCAATGACGATGTCATTGGCAAGAAGTGCAAGCTCATCACAGGCTGCGGAAGCCTTCACTGCATCGCGCTCTTTGACCCTTATTCAGGAGCTCTGCTGGAAGCTTACCTGAGCAAAGGCTCCACTGGAGGCTGCAACAACTTTATGATTGGGCTCTCCCGCATGATTTCCATCAGCGCCAGGGGAGGCATTGACATCCACACCATCATTGACCAGTTAAATTCCACTGGTTCCTGCCCTTCCTACACGGTCCGCAGGGCCACCATGAAGGATACCAGCCGCGGCTCCTGCTGTCCCATGGCTGTGGGCAATGCCCTTCTTGACATGTATAACGAAGTCCAGGATGAGCTGGCGCTGAAAAATGGCGTCACGGGACACACGCCGCCAAAACCGCCCAGGCCCCAGGCCGTAAAGATACCCAATCAAAAACTGCTCTGTCCGGAATGCGGCGAGCCCCTGGTATTTGAGGGCGGCTGCAATCTGTGTAAAAGCTGCGGCTGGAGCAAATGCCAGTAACTGCCGCAGCGCAAAACAGCACAATGCCCGGATAGCCGTGAAAACGGCCGTACCGGGCATTGTGCTGGTATGTGTTCTGTTTCGGGTACAGCCTTCATAGACTGCCCTCATTGCATAAACGGAGGAGGAGGGATTTGAACCCTCGCGCCGGTGCTACCGACCTACTGGTGTTCGAAGCCAGACCCTTCAGCCACTTGGGTACTCCTCCAAAAAATGCCAATTACTACATTATACACTAAAATCCGTGTTTTGTGTAGTAGTTGGCGTTAATTTTTTAGACATTTTCAGCATATTTTCAAACTATCTTAAAAATACCCTCAAATCTCCCTTAACTGGCTGCCCCCTGCATCTCGGTATATTCCGCCGGATTTGGAACAGGTACATCCACGGGCTGGCCGGGATCCGCGATTCCCACATCACCGTCCAGGCTCACACTGAAGGTCTCACCCTGCATGGTCATATCCATATCCATCTTGAGGCGCATCTTAATGCAGTCGCCGGCCGGATTCACCACATACTCTCCGCGGATATTGCGAAGCTTCATATCAAGACCGTCCAGCATGCCTGTAAGTCCGGTAGAGCTGAGCACCATCTGCATGTACTCGTTCATCCTGGCATCGTTGATGGTATAGCCGATGACCTTGTTCTCTCCCTCATCCCACAGGTTAAAGTCTCCGACCAAATCCTCCGGCACCTCGAAAGCCTTGGACGACGCCATGGCCTGATTCATCATGTCGCCCATGGCCATGGGGTACTTAATCTTTTGTCCCAGCATATCCATGTAGGTATAGCCATCCAGATAATACATGGAATAGGTGATAGGCTCGCTGTCCGGAATTGTCATACGGCAATATGCCATATAACGCAGCTGACTGGGGTCCTGCATATGATTCATCTTCATATTCATCTCTAGCCGCATGTCGATGGGGCTGATACCTTCACTCTCAAGCAGGCTGCCTGTCATCTTCATCTTGAAATCGTAAAAGGCGTTCATATCCGTCATGTTCTGGTTCTTGGCTTCCACTGCCTTATACAGCTCCAATGCTTCCTGCGACTGGGCCGCATATGCGGTCATGGGGCATAAAAGGGCAGCTCCCAGAACCACTGCCAGCAGACGTTTCATCAATCTCATGTAATCCCTCCTTGTCTTAAACAAACCTTTGGTGTTATGTTCATTGTGACGCATCATGTTTTATTTGTAAATGCGGAAGGATTTACGTTTTCCTTACATTTACATTTATTTCTCACTGCCCAAAATACTGGTTCACCCC
>JAJQEA010000113.1 GCA_021201905.1 Clostridia bacterium | reverse complement strand
ATGATATACTTGTGTCAATAGGTTATAAGACGTTATATATCAACAAAAAATCAAGGAGGAAATTAGGGTGGAAATCGCAAAGATAATCGCAGAGATAAAGAAGGAAAGGCCGGATGTAAAAGCCATATTTTTTGTAGGATGCGGAGCGTCCAAGGCAGAATTATATCCTGCAAAGTATTTTCTGGAGGAGAAAGCCAAAGTTTTAAGGGCAAGCCTTTATACCGCTAATGAGTTCGTACATGCCACGCCTGTGGCTGTCAATGAGAACAGCATTGTCATCACCTGTTCCCTGGGAGGCAATACTCCGGAGACAGTGGAAGCTTCCAAGAAGGCCATGGCCTTAGGAGCAAAGGTAATTGCAGTTACCCATGATGGCAATTCCCCTCTGGCCCAGAACGCGCATTATGTCATTGTACATGGATTTGAAGCCAACTACGCTGCAAAGCAGGAGAAGGCAGTGAATGTCCTGGCCTTGGCAGCAGAGATTCTTAACCAGTTTGAAGGATATGAGGACTATGACAAGATGCAGGACGCCATATCAAAAATATATGACCTGGTGGAAAAGAGCGTCAGCTTTGTACTGCCAAATGCAAAGCAGTTTGCAAAGAGCTACAAGGACGACCCTGTTATATATGTGATGAGCAGCGGGGCCAGCCACGAAGAGGCATATGCCTTTTCCGTCTGTCTTTTGATGGAAATGCAGTGGATGAATTCCGGTTCGTTCCACGACGGTGAGTTTTTCCACGGCCCCTTTGAAATCGTGGATAAGGATGTTCCCTTTATCCTTCTGATGAACGAAGGAAAGACAAGAGCACTTGATTCCAGAGCACTGGATTTTCTGAACCGGTTTGGCGCAAAGGTAACTGTACTGGATGGCAAGGATTTTGGCCTGGGCTCTGAATTCCATAAATCAGTGGTTGATTATTTTAACCCAATCGTACTTTCAGCCGTACTCAGGGTATACGCAGAACAATTGGCAATTGTAAGAAATCATCCGCTGACAAAAAGAAGATATATGTGGAAACTGGAGTACTAATATAATATCCGGGGTGTGAGGCAGAAAAACGGGCTTTACAGAAAACGGAGGGATGTATGGGGACAATTGATAAATCCCAGATTGCCATTGGCAATTATCACTACGTGTCATGGTCTTTTGAATATTTTCTGGATTCAGTCCGGAAAATCGGAGCAGAAAATATTGAGTTATGGGGCGCAAAGCCTCACTTCTGTGTGGATGACCAGGACAGGGAGAGTACCGGACAATTCAGGAAAAGGATAGAAGATAAAGGGTTAAATCTGATATGCTTTTGTCCGGAGCAAAATACATATCCGGTTGATATAAGCTGCAGGGATGACAGAATCAGGCGCCGGAGTATCGAACATATGAAGAAGGCCATTCAAATCACATCATGGCTCGGCGCTGGACGGATGCTTCTGTGTCCGGGAAACGGATATATTGATGAGCCGGAAATGGATATTTGGCAGAGATGCCGGTCATCTATGAAGGAATTGGCAGTAACCGCAGGAGATTACGGCGTATGCCTGATGCTGGAAACTCAGTCGCAGGAAGAATCACTGTTTATGAATACAGTATACCAACAGCAGCAGATGATTGCCCAGGTTGGTCATCCAAATCTGAAGGCAATGTTAGATACGGTACAGCTTGCCCAGTTTGATCAGGGAGTGAAGGAAGATATTGAGGTTTTGGGGAGCCATAATGTAAGCCATGTCCATTTGGGCAACACCCTTGTTCAGGAGAGGACATGGTATGACAGGCAGCTTCCGGAACATTTGAGAAAGGGAAGGAAGGTAGTGGGACATATCGGTCTGCGGGAAGGGAATCTTCCTATAGGACAATATCTGAAGGAGCTGGCCGAAAAAGAATATAACGGTTATATTACCATTGAAATATGCCAGAGAGCTTATTTCATGGATGCCCACAGATATGCTGCGGAAGCGTATGAGTATGTAATGGAACAGATAATGAACTAACAATAACCATGATTAAAAAGGAGGAGAACAATGAAGATCAGTACCAGAAAAAGACTAGCGGCTTTGGTTACTATGGGAGCCATGGTGGCAGGTATGCTCTCAGGATGCGGAGGCGGCTCATCTGCACCCACATCTGCAGCTGCGGCCGGAGGAGACACCGCTGCTGCGGCATCTGCCACGGCAGAACAGACAGCAGCAGCCAATAACAGCCAGGGAAAACAGGAAATTAACATCTGGCATTATTTTGGAACGGAGAGTATTCAGGTAGAGTTCCAGAAATGGGTGGACGAATATAATGCCCAGTGTGATACGGCTTTCATCAAGGTGACAGTGCTGCCTTTCGCAGATTTTAAAAAGCAGTTATCCATGAGCGCCGTGGCAGACAGTCTGCCGGATATGGTATTCATTGACAATTGTGACTGTGCGGCGTATTCAGCCATGGGAATTTTTGAGGACATCACAGAGAGGGTTTCCCAGTTCCCGCAGTTTGACGAATATTACGACCAGATTATGGCGACCTGCACATATGAGGATAAAATTTATGCGCTTCCGGCGGAATCCAATTGCCTGGGCCTGTATTACAATGTAGACATGGCGAAGGAAGCCGGCGTTACCCCTCCCACTAATTTTGAAGAACTCAAGGAATTTACAAAGGCTATGACAACAGATGACCATTATGGATTTTCCTTCTGTGCCTATCCTTCTGAGGAAGGAACATCCCAGTTCATCCCCTTCTTCTGGTCTGCCGGCGGCGAATCCATGAAGCTGGACAGCGAAGCAGGCGTCAGGGCTCTGACTATGTTTACCGATATGATCAAAGACGGCTCCATGCCTAAGGATGTAGTTAACTGGACCCAGGGAGATATTCCAACCCAGTTCATCAACGGCAAGGTGGCTTCCATGGTCATGGGATGCTGGAGAATTCAGTGGCTTAAAAATAACGCTCCGGATCTGAACTGGGACGTGGTGCCCCTTCCAAGCGATAAGGTCAAGGCCAATGTGTACGGCGGAGAGAACCTGGCAATCGTGAAGGGAAAGAATGTGGATGAAGCATTTAAGTTCATGCAGTGGTTCCTGGATTATGACAGGAATTCCCAGTGGAACCTGGCAACCGATGAATTCCCGGCAATGGAGAAAACTCTGACAGATCCTAACTATACAGAGGCAGATTACTGGCCGGCGTTTATTGAGCAGATTCCTTACACAAGGGCAAGGGATGTGACTCCCAAGTGGCCTGAGATTTCAGTTGGATACCAGACAGCCCTTCAGAATGCTTTGACTTTGAAGCAGACCCCTGAGGAGGCAGTGAAGGAAGGCCAGAAGATTATTGACGAAGCTTTGGCAAAATAGACGGCCGGTAAATGGTTTGATGACGGCAGATGCCATTTCACAGGGGTTTTGTAAGACAACGGATAGTGCTTGTATCATGCCCCGTGCCTGAGCTTTAATTGGTGGATTTAAGATGCCGCATGTCTTTTCCGACAGGGCCTGCGGCATCTTATGTGATGATTATCCTTAAGGGGGCTTAAAGACTACATGAGACGAAGTGATAAGGTAGGATATTGGTTTGTTGTACCGGCGTTTCTGTTTATGGCCATGTTCATGTTCTATCCTGTGATTTACAATGCCATACTCAGTATGCAGCATGTGGATGTCATGACACTGCTGTCAAAAGAGAAGAAGTTTGTTCTGTTCGACAACTATCTAAAAATATTCAAAGATAAGATGTTCTGGAATGCCATGAAGAACACCTTCATATTTACCATTGGAAGCATTGCATTCCAGTTCAGTATTGGTTTTTTTCTGGCAGTTTTATTTAACAGGGAGTCCAAGGGCTTTAAATTCATGAGAGCTGTGATGATGGTTCCTTACATCATGCCGGCCACCGTAAGCGCCATTCTGTTTAAGTTTATTTTCAACGTGAGCGGAGGTATTGCAAATGAGATATTTTTAGCCCTTGGCCTTATCCGGCAGCCGATTGAATGGCTTTTGACTGAAAAAACAGCTATGATTTCCGTCATTGTGGGAAATATCTGGTGCGGTATTCCGTTTAACATGATTCTGCTTTCCTCAGGGCTGGCGGGAATCCCCACAGAGCTTTATGAAAGCGCCATTTTAGACGGAGCTAATATTTTCCAGAAGTTCTTTTATATCACGGTGCCGCAGCTCAGAAGCTCCATAGAGGCAATCCTGGTACTGGGATTTGTGTACACATTCAGGTGCTTTGAGATGATTTACGTTATGACGGGAGGAGGCCCTGCAAATGGTACAGAGCTCATGACCCTTCTGTCTTACCGGTCCTCCTTTGTGGAGTTTAACTTCTCACAGGGAGCGGCGGTTGCAAATGTACTGTTCCTTATTTTATTTGTGGTGGGGCTTTTCTACACCAGGATGTTGGGAAGGGAGGATGCATCATGACAAGACAGACTGCTGTTTTTACACAGAAGCGGATGAAGCAGCTGCAGACATTGGTAGCTGTGATATGCTTCCTTTTTATGATATTTCCGCTGTACTGGCTGTTTTCCAGTTCTCTCAAAACAGAGGCATCCGTCTTTGCGCGGCCGCCGGAGATTTTTCCTCTTCATCCCACCCTGGAGGCATATATAACGCAGCTTAACCAGGTGACCTTTGACATTCTGGGATCATTTAAAAACAGTCTGCTCATCTCCTTCTGCACAATGGTCATCTCAGTATGCCTGGCAGTGCCGGCAGCCTATGGTTTGGCCAGGTTCCGGCTTAAGGGAAAGAATCTGATTGTGTTCCTGTTTCTGGTATCGCAGATGCTTCCTCAGATTTTTACATTAATACCAAATTTCATTATATTTAAGAAAATTGGCATTTACAATACATATTGGGCACCGATCCTGTCCAACTGTACATTGGCTATTCCATTCTCACTGATGATGATGAGGGCATTTTTCGTGGGTATACCCGCGGAAATCGATGAGGCGGCCAGGATTGACGGATGCAATGCATTTCAGTCCTTTATCCGCGTCATGCTTCCCATGAGTGCCAATGGTCTGGCGGTCACCTTTGTATTCAGCTTCCTTTTCGGATACCAGGATATGATGTACAGCCTGACTTATGTGACAGACAGCTCCATGTGGCCTGTTACCACAGGTATATACAATGTAGTTGGCCGTTATGGCGTTGAGTGGTGCCGCGCCATGGCTTTTGGATGCATGGCTGTCCTTCCGGTCATACTCATATTTGTTTTTATGCAGAAGTATATTGTCCAGGGGCTCACGGCAGGAGCCGTCAAGGGATAGGAATGACCGGACAAATATTGGAACTATAATAATGAACTAACAATGAAAGGTGGTATAACAATGGTTATTGATATGCATGTACATCCTGGTTTTTATGAAAAGATCAGCGGGGATAAGGACGAGATTGAATTTAGAAAAAAGGCCATGGGATGGGATTTGATGTCTACGTTCCCGGTGGATTTAACACGGGTGCAGATGGAATTTGCAGGAGTGGATAAGCTGGTACTGCTGCCGTTGGACCTGACTACCCAGATGAAAGGATGGGTAGTGACCAATGAGGAGGTCCGGAGCATGATGGATCTGGCTCCAGACCTGTTTTATGGTTTTGCCAGCGTTGACCCTCACCGCCCCGATGCCCTGGAAATTCTGGACTATGCATTTAAGGACCTGAAGCTTATGGGGCTTAAACTGAATCCATCCAAGCAGGTATTTTATCCGGCGGATTCCATGATGGACAAGATTTATGAGAAATGTATTGAATACAACAAACCAATCATGTTCCATGCCGGCATGTCCTGGGAGCCGGACTGTCTTATGAAGTATTCCCAGCCCATCAATTTCGAGGAGGTAGCTGTCCGGTATCCGGAACTTAGATTCTGCCTTGCGCATTTTGGATGGCCATGGATTTATGAGACAACAGCTCTTGTACTTAAATATCCCAATGTTTATACAGATACCTCTATGCTGTACATGGATTCACCAGAGATTTTCCTGAGGGAGGTTCTGACAGAGCAGCTGGGGCATCTCTGGATTGAGCACAATATCCAGAACAAGGTAATGTTTGGTTCCAATAACCCGCGTTTCCGTACGGCCAGGATCAAGCGGGGGCTGGATTCCCTTGACTGGAAACCGGCAACAAAAGAAAAGGTACTGGGCGGCAATGCAATGAGATTTTTAGGACTGGAGGCTTAAATCATGGTTAAGATGATGGAGAAGAAATACATAACAGAAAAGGAATTCCAGCTGATACCGGTAACCCAGGTAGTCAGAGATTTTGTGGAGGAGAGCGGGATTAAAAATGGCGTGGTGTTTGTTATTACTTCCCACACCACCACAGGAATCACAGTAAATGAGAATCTGGACTGCCTTTATGCGGATATAGAGGAAACACTGGAACGACTGATTCCGACTAATTATCCTTATGCCCATGCCCATTTCCTTCCCAGCTATGGAGCCACCGGAGGGAATGCGCCAGGCCATCTGAAATCGCTGCTCTGCGGTAACCACGCCGTGCTTCCTATCAAGGATGGAGTGATTCAGTGCGGATTTGCCCAGGATATTTACCTGGCAGAATTTGATGGCCCCCAGGTCAGGAAGATATTCATACAGGTTCAGGGGGAATAGGAGGTCTTATACATGAAAAATCTTAAGACAGACCAGATAGCGGCGGCCAATTATCCGTATTTTAAATATTCGCTGGAATATGCCTTGGATTCACTGGAGCGTATAGGGGCGTCAAAGATGGAGTTCTATGCCTGCTATCCCCATCTTCATGTAGACGATGCAGGACTCTCACAAGTCAGGGCCGTGAAGAAACAATTGCGTGACCACCATCTCACCCCTATTTGTTTTACACCGGAGCAATGCCTGTATCCGGTAAACATAGCTGCCAGGGATACGGCTGCCAGAAAGCGCAGTCTGGATGTATATGTGAAGTCGATGGAGTTTGCGGCAGAGATGGATATCCAGCTATGCCAGTTCCTGTCGGGATTTGGCTGTTTGGATGAAAAGGACGAGGATATATGGAAACGGTCTGTGGAATCCGTGGCCTTCCTGGGCCAAATAGCAGAGGGATACGGCATCACCATTGCGCTTGAAACCTCACCAAAGGAATACACCATCACTGAGACTGCAAAGGATATAGCCCGTATGGTGGAAGAGGTGGGAAGTCCGGCTGTCATGGGGATGATAGACACAGCTACATTGGGATTTTCCAATGAAACAATGGAAGGGGCCATCAGGGACCTGGGACCTTATCTGCGTCATGTCCATGTAGGGGATGGCAGGCCAAATGGCCACCTTGCATTAGGGGAAGGGGAGCTGGACCTTCCGCATATGATAGATGAGTTGGACAAGGCAGCTTACCCCTATTACCTCAGCCTGGAGATACTGAATAACCTTTACACGCGCAATCCGGAATATGCCATGAAGAAATCATATGACTGGCTGGCGGCTTATATATCCGGCTGACAGGAAAGTGGGAGGAATAGGACCCATGAAAGTGATTGGATTGGGAGATAATGTGGTAGATATGTATATGCATCGTCATATCATGTATCCTGGCGGTAATGCCATGAATTTTGCTGTATATGCAAGTATGATGGGCGTGAAGGCAGCCTATCTGGGTGTCTTTGGTTCGGACCAGGCAGCAGCTCATGTTCACGATACGGCCTTAAAGCTGGGGCTGGATTTGTCACACTGCCGGTACGAGTCTGGGGAAAATGGTTATTCCCAGGTGAGCCTTGAGGATGGCGACAGGGTGTTTACCGGCTCTAATAAGGGCGGTGTGCTGAGGGAACATCCCTTAAAACTCAGCAGGCTGGATTATGAGTATCTGTCTGGTTTTGACATCGTACACACCAGCATGTTCAGCTATGTGGAACATGAGATGGCCGGTCTGAGGCAGTGGTGCAGGTTCATATCCCTGGATTTCTCGGATCAGTTTCAAAAGGAACATCTGAGGACATACTGCCCCTATATTGATTGTGCTTGTCTTTCCTGCAGCCATATGGAGGAAGCGGATATTCTGGAACGGATGCAGGATATCATAAATGCCGGATGCCGGCACATGGTGATAGCTACCAGAGGAAGCAAAGGGGCGATAGCCATGGTGGATGGCCAGGTATACCGTCAATCTCCATGCCTGATTAAAGCAGTGGATACCATGGGAGCCGGGGATTCCTTCATAACCAGATTTCTGGTGGGATATTGCGATGGAATGAGGTGGGCCTCTGATTTTCCGGATGAGTCAGGAAAATATGGATTGACAGAAGCCGGAATATATCAGCAGTACCTGGTACGCCTATGTCTTAGCCAGGCCGCCGTCTTTTCGTCCGGTACCTGCAAGCAGGACAGGGCTTTTGGATATGGAAGAGAATGGTAAAACAGGGGGCTGCGTTTAACAGCCCCCTGTTGTTCGGTAATGGCAGAAAATCAGATAGGGATGAAGGACGGGACACGTTTGGTGAATAAGGTGATGTTTTGGAAACCGCATTCCCGGAGACATTGATATGCCAAATCAAAATGGCTGGCCACATCTCTGGTATTGTGAGAGTCAGAACCTACTGTGATAATGGTTCCGCCTAACTGGTGGTACAGCTTTAGTATATCAATGGATGGGTAACAGGCACAGGGCTGCTGGCGGAATCCGGAGGTGTTTAGCTCCAGTCCTTTGCCTCTTTGAATGAGGAGTTTAAGTATGGTTTCGATAGCCGGCATATAAACGTCTGAGCAGTCCGGCAGCCCATATCTTGAGGTATGGCGTTTTACCAGATCCAGATGGCCCAGACAGTCAAAATCGCTTGTTAAGGCCAGCCGGTAAAGCCCGGAGTAGTATTCGCCTGCAATTTCAAGATAGTTTTCCCGCGAAAAAGTGAATTGGGATAGGTCTGTATTATGCAGTTTATGAACAGAGCCTATGACGTAGTCCCAGGGATGATTATTAAGAACCATGGCAGCATATTCCGGCTGGAGGTACATCTGGCCCAGCTCCAGCCCGCGCTTGATACTCAGCCTGCCGCCAAAGCTTTCCTGGCATCGGCTGAGGTCGTTCTGGTAATGGTCGATGTAGGCCGGAGTAAAGACATGATGTATTTTGCCAAAATCAAGAAATTCATAGTGGTCTGTGAAGGCAATTTCCATCAGGCCTTTCTGGATAGCTGAGGCGCACATTTCCTCCATGGGGGAGGATGCGTCAGGTGATATGCTGCTGTGGGCATGGTAATCGGCTTGTATCATAGTGACCTCCTTGAAATATTTTTATATAACGATATAATACATTATATAATGAAAAAAACGAAAGGGGAAGTATAATGAGAGAATTAATTAAAAATATTTTGAAAATGCGGGAGCAAGGGGGAGGAATTAACAGCGTGGTCTGGATTGCGGCCGGCGGTTCCTTTGGAGGATTCTATCCAGCCCAGTATTTCATGGACCGTGAGTCAGTGGGGATACGCTCCCAGATGTATACCAGCAATGAATTTGTGTTTGCTCCGCCTAAATACTGCGGTCCCAATACGCTGGCTGTTGTCTGCTCCATGCGGGGGACACCTGAAACTTGTGAGGCTGCCCGGATTGCAAAGGAGCTGGGGGCCGTTACCGTGGGATTATATGTGCAGGAATCACTGCTCACGGAGGTTTGCGATTTTAAGCTGCAGTATCAGAGCATTGCTCTGGATGACAGCAGCCAGGACCAGGTTAATTCCAGCATAGGCCTCAAGCTGGCCATGACCTTGCTGGAAGAAACAGAAGGGTATGCAGGGTATGAGGATGCCATGGCGGGATTTTCCATCCTGGATGATATTTACAGAAAGGCCGAACATTATGCAACGCCTTTGGCTCAGAAGTGGGCCGGTGAAAATAGTGACCGGAAAACCATTTATGTCATGGGCAGCGGTCCTGCCATGGGATCCACCTATATATTTTCTATCTGCAATATCATGGAGATGCTTCAAATTGATTCGCCTACAGTAAATTGCTGTGAATTTTTCCATGGGCCCTTTGAGGTCCTGGATAAGTCAGTTTCCGTATTTTTGCTTGTTGCGGAGGGAAGAACCAGACCGGCGGACGAGAGAGCAATCCGCTTCCTCAAAAAATATGGCGGTGAACAGGTTTATATTCTGGATGCAAAGGAGCTGGGAATTAATCGGATAAAGGATTCGGTATGTGAGTATTTTAACCACCTTATATTCTCGCCGGTTCTCAACAACGTATATATGCGGGCCCTGTCCCATGCCACTAAGAAGGATTATAATACCAGAAGGTATATGTGGAAAGTAGAATATTAATAAATTCAGAAGAAGGGAAGCATTCCGCGGATAGTTAGCTAATGCTTCCCTTTTGAAATGAAAAATGTGTATTAAATGAAGCCTCGGGCAGTAAACCATCCGATACTCTGGGCGTAAGCGGGTTCGGGATTCTCATGGTACTGGTCGCTTAGTATTTCAAGCGTTAGATACTGGTCATAGCCGAAGGCATTTAAATCTTTTATATACTGCTCCAGGGGCAGAATACCGTCACCCAGAGCCAGATGGCCGCCCGACATTCCGTCAATAAAGTGTACGTGCTGTATGGTACTGCCCATAGCTTCCAGATATTCCTTCGGGCCTTCCCCAACGCGCGCGGCCATATCCACATCCACCATTGCCTTTAGATTAGGACCTTCCACCTCATCCATCATGGCTTTTAGCTGTGCGGCTGTCACACATAAATTGGTGGTTGTTTTTGTAAGATGCTCCAGCATGATTGTGGTACCCATCCTGCCAGCGTATTCAGCCAATTCCAAAAGAGATTCCCGGCAGCGCTTCCATGCTTCATCCCGGGACTCATTCCGGTAACCCTGGCCGATGGTAATAAGGGTTCTGGGAGCCTCCATCTGACTGGCAATTTCCAGAGAACGTTTCAAATAGCGGAGACTCCACTCATGAATGGCCTTGTCCCGGGAAGCGATGTTTACAGGATACATGCATTGCTCCGGTGTGTAGCAGATAACGCGTAAATCGTGCTTATGTATTTTTTTGACGATTTCCTCAACGTCAGAGACAGAGCACTCGTCCTGATAAAGATGTGGGCCGGCGCCCCAGAATTCGATGTTGGTCTGCCCAAGACGGTTCGTAGATTCCAAGAAATAGTCCAGGCTATAAAGGCCATAGGAATAATTACCGCAGACAATACTGTTCCTGTTCATAGATAGTCCTCCTTGTATCTTGTGATGGCTGGATTTGAAATGTACAACTGTGATTATATTGTATCATAACGTTATATAATAATCAATTTATTTCTCAAAATTATAATAAATATAGGGAAATGGTTGACATGATATTATCATAATGTTATACTGGAATCAAACAATATGTTATATAACGTTATAATAATGTTAGGAGGATAAAGTCATGAACATGGCGGCAATTGGTTTTTGCTGTATTGATGTGTATGAGAATATCGGAAAAAGGTATGCCACAGGCAATGGTGTTGACTGCATTGTCCATCTGGCAAGGCGCGGAGTGTCCACGGCCGTGGTATCTGTAGTGGGGACAGATGAATATGGACAGGAGATGTTTGATTTGTGCCGGGAATATGGCATGGATACATCACATCTGCAGGTAAAGGAGGGAAAGACTTCTGTTTACCGGATGGCTTTGAAGGATGGAGTGGACAGGGTGCATCTGGAGAATATACCAGGTGTGATGGAAGACTATGTTCCTACCGCTAAGGATATAGAATATACCAAGACATTTGATTATATCCACACAGATTTGACCGGGAAGGTCCTCCATCTTCTTCCGGAATTTAAGGAAGCTGGATGCAAGGTCATTTTTGATTTCTCAATTAATAAGGAGGAGGCAAATATGGAAAAGGTGCTGCCGTATGTACATTGTGCATTCTTTTCCTGTGAGAAAAAGACACCGGAGGTCAGGGACTTCCTGATAAAGGCCAAATCATATGGGCCTGATTACGTGGTGGCAACCTTTGGGGAAGAGGGCAGCATGTGTTATGATGGGACCCGGTTTTACGAGCATGGAATCAATGTGGTTCCAGTGGTCAACACAGTGGGGGCAGGTGATTCATTCATAGCCGGTTTTACCTGGGGACTTATGGTTGGAAAGAAAATAGAGGATTGTCTGGGGGAGGGGGCTGAACTGTCCGCCCGGATTGTACAAAAGTTCAATCCTTATTAATGGAAAAATCCCCCTGCCTTCATTGATTTTTGTGTTTTAAGATGTTATACTTCCATTAGTAACATCATAAAGTGATGCGCCTGTGGCAGACAATAGGGAGAATTCGTATGAGCAAGTTAAACAAAAATTCAAGCGTTCCTCTGTACCAGCAGCTGGTAGATGAAATCAAGTCCCAGATAGACAGTGGTATATTAAAGGAAAATGACCGTATTATGACAGAGACAGAATTAAGCGAGGAATATGAGGTCAGCCGTATCACTGTGCGCAAAGCCATATCCATACTTGTAGACGAGGATTATCTGGTAAAGCAGCAGGGAATAGGGACATTTGTAGGGGTCAGGAAGCTGAGCCGGTCCATCAATTCTTTTATGGGGTTTACCCAGTTCTGTGAAGCCATGGGTAAAAAGGCATCATCCGTGCTTCTGATTGCGGACTCAATTGAGGCTACCATCAGTGAATGCAGAAAACTGGATATTCCGGAAGGAAGCAGGGTCATACGCATTAAAAGGGTCAGGTACTATGACGGTATGCCTGTGATTGTGGAGGAGAATAAATTCCCGTCTAAATACTCCTTTCTGATCGCGGAAGATTTGACCGGTTCCATTTATGAGATACTGGGGGAGCATGGAATATGCCCGGTAGGAGGAACGAAGGTGATTGATGTGTGCTATGCCACGGAGGAAGAACAGGAGCTTTTAAATCTGGAGCCTCACCAGGCATTGCTTCTGCAGAAGGATACCGCGCACAATGCCGAGGGCGAACCGATTCACATCTGTAAGCAGGTGGTGAATCCGGTCCGTTATAAGGTGGAGATTAACTGGTAACGCTGAATCCGTAGGACAGATAATAAATGAACAAAAAACAAAAGGGCAGCTGTAGTTCAGTGATGGACGAGGCTGTCTTTTTGTATGGGGATGTAAGGTTGATATGTAAGAAATGCACAATTTTTTTCTTTAATAGTGTGCACTTTCACAATTTACAACCAACGTAGGATGTAGTATATTGTAATCATAAAACATAGGATGTTGGACGTTGGTTCTAATAGAAGAATAACAGGAGGATCATTCATGAAAGTAGCATTGGTTTACACAAGCACCACACCGGAGTTGATTGAATTAGTGGAAAAGGAAGTAGGGGATGTCCTTCCCCGGGAGACTGAGGTGGCCAGTTACCAGGATCCTTCCATTCTGGCAGAGGTCAGGGACGCGGGTTATGTGACGGCACCTCCGGCAGCCAGGCTGGTAGGCATGTATATGACAGCTGTTTCAGAAGGAGCGGACGCCATTTTAAATCTTTGCTCCTCCGTAGGCGAGGTGGCGGACGCTGCCCAGGATATAGCCAGGTACACGGGAATCCCCATTGTGCGTGTGGATGAGGAGATGTGCCGCGAAGCAGTGAGGCAGGGGAAGAGAATCGGAGTCATGGCAACCCTTCCCACCACGCTGAATCCCACTAAGAATACCATCCTGAGGGTTGCCAGGGAGATGAACCGCCAGGTGGAGCTGGTGGACGCTCTGGTGGACGGCGGCTTTGGCCTGGACCAGGAGCAGTTTAAGGCACTTATGAGCGAGTATGCGGGAAAAATCGCGGACAAGGTGGATGTGATTCTCTTTGCCCAGGGCTCCATGGCTTACTGCGAGGAGTATATTCATGAAAAGTATGGTAAAGTAGTATTATCCAGCCCGAGATTCGGCGCTGCTGCGCTGAAGGACGCTCTTGTTAAGAAGGGATTAATGTAATATACGGAAGGTACGCAACGAAGGGAGAGGGAAGTATGTTTAAAAGGTTAAAAAAGGTGGCGGCAGTCATATGCGCTGCGGCCATGGTATTGTCCATGACGGCCTGCGGTTCTGCCGGGGATAAGAAGGTAGTGCTCCATTTTACCCATACACAGAGTCCTGGGTCCATCAGCGACCTGACTGCCCAGGAGTTTAAGAAGCTGGTGGAGGAGCGGAGTAACGGAAGGATTGAGGTCAATATTTATTCCAACTGCGGACTGTCAGGCGGAGACCTGACTAAGGCCATCGAGCTGGTACAGGCCGGCAATATTGATATCCATTCCTGCGCGCCGCCAAACATTGCCAATTATGATAAGAAGTTTTATTCCTTCTGGCTTCCGTTCCTGTTCCCTAATTCAGACGACCTGCTGGCGTTCTGCCACAGCGATAAGGTGCATGAGGTGGTAAACGGCTGGTGCAATGATCTGGAGATGGAAATGCTGGGTATCAATAATGCAGGTTCCAGGCAGATATCCAACAGCAAGAAGGAGATCACAAAGCCTGAGGATTTGAAGGGCATGAATATACGTGTGCCGGGCGCCAATATTTTCATTGATCTGTACAGGAATTACTTTGGGGCCAATCCCACCGCCATGGATTTTTCGGAGGTGTACACCTCCCTCCAGCAGAAGACCATTGACGGGCAGGAAAATCCCATTGCGGTGTTTGACTCTTCTAAATTTGCAGAGGTCCAGCAGTATGTTACCCTGTAGGACGGGGTAAGGGATATCACCATCTGGGTCATGAGCCGCAAGACCATGGACAAGCTGTCTCCTGAGGACCAGGCGCTGGTAAAGGAGTGCGCGGCAGAGGCCCTGGACTGGGGAAATGAATATCTGGCTGACAACGAGGCTGTCATTATCCAGAAGCTGAAGGACGGCGGCACCGACATCACAGAGCTGACAGAGGAGCAGAAGGCGGAGTTCCAGAAGGCCTGCGCCGGAATCTATGATGATTATGCCAAATCTGTGGGACAGGATGTAATCGACCTGTTTACCGGCGGTTATAAGAATTAGGAGGGGCGTTATGAAGGAAAAAGGATTTTTAAAGGACTTCTGGGAGAATCTTGAGGAATATCTCTGTTCAGCCGCATTGCTTGTTATGACGTTTGTCACATTTATGAATGTGTTCTCAAGAAAGATTACATGGTTCAACATGTCATTTACCCAGGAACTGGTTACCACCATGTTTGTGTGGGTCTGCTGCCTGGCCGCGGCCAGCGTGTTTAAGACAGATTCCCACATGGGCTTTAATTACCTGACTGATAAATTTACCGGGACGAAGCGTAAGGTTTACCGTATCTGCAGGCTCCTTTTATGCTCTGCCAACTATGGGATCTGGATTATATGGGGCGTACAGATGGTTTACAGGCAGTATCACTACCATCTTCTTACAGGCGTTCTGGAGATGCCTCAGTGGACCATCGGAATTGCCATTCCACTGTCAGCGGTTTTTTCCATAGCACGTATGGTACAGTATGAAATCAGATTAGCAAAGGAGGGAAAATAATATGTCGGCAGCGATTCTATTTGGTTCCATGGCAGTGATGATTGGATTCGGCATTCCCATTGCCATTGTTCTGGGCGTGTCCAGCGCACTGACCCTGATATTTTCAGGCGCCCCGCTGGGTGTTATTCCGTCCATGATGCAGGCCACTGTACAGAAATTTTCCCTTCTGACCATTCCGCTTTTCGTCCTTGCAGGCGCAATCATGGACAAGGGAGGCATTTCCAAGCGCCTCATCAACCTGGCGGACAGCATCATCGGACCGGTTCTCGGCGGACTGGGCTATGTGGCTGTGGTGGCAGCCCTGTTCTTTGCGGCCATCTCCGGTTCCGGCACGGCAACCGTTGCGGCCATGGGCTCCATCCTGATTCCGGCCATGGTGGCCCAGGGATACGACGCAGGATTTTCCAGCGCCCTTTCCGCTATATCGGGTTCTCTGGGAACAGTTATTCCTCCCAGTATTACATTCATTATCTATGGCATGATTACAGGGGAATCCATTGGCGATTTGTTCCTGTCAGGTATTGTACCGGGACTTATATTCGGCTTCATGCTGTGCATTATGGTGTTCATAAAGTCCAAGAAGAACGGATGGAAGGGAGATACCCAGAGGGCCTCCTTAAAGGAAATCGGCAGGCTGTTCCTGGATACAATATAGGGACTTTTAAGCCCGGTCATTGTACTGGGAGGTATTTATTCGGGACTCTTTACACCGACAGAGGCAGCGGCGGTCGCTGTTGTTTATAGCCTGATTGTGGGAATCTTCATCTATAAGGAGCTGCGACTGGCGGAGCTTAAGGAGACACTGTTCTCCACCGCAAAGACAACGGGCATGATTCTTCTCATCATCATGAACGCGGGCATTTTCTCCTGGGTGCTGACTCAGCAGGGAATTGCCGCTTCCCTTACGGAAATGGCCCTTGCTCTGACAGACAACAAGTACATCATGCTGTTTATCATCAACATTGTATTCCTGTGCGCAGGCTGCGTCATGGATAACACCAGCGCTCTCTATATCCTGGTTCCCATCATCATGCCCATCGCCAAGGCCCTGGATATCAACATGATTCAGCTGGGCGTCATCCTGGTATTGAACCTGTCCATTGGCCAGGTAACGCCTCCGGTAGGACCCAATCTGTATGTTGCGGCTGATATCGGAAAGGTCAAGTTTGAGGAAATATGCCACAGAATGGTGCCGCTGCTGCTTATGTCCCTTCTGGCGCTGCTGTGCATCACATACATACCGGCATTGTCCCTGTGCCTGATTCCTTCATAGGCAGGGAACAGAAGATTGCGCTGAACCAACATATGATGTATACTTATGGATAAGCGGCCGGGGTACGGCTGCCAGGTGTACGCGGCAAAGGAGGTTCAGCATGGAAAAAACCAGTTTTTTAAAGGAACCTGTCGGAGGACAGTCGGTTGTTAACAAGATTGTAGACAACATTACCAATGCTATCATAAATGGAGAGCTAAACCCAGGGGACAAAATCCCTACAGAAGCAGAATTGTCAGAGTCAATGGGGGTTGGAAGAAATTCGGTCCGGGAAGCCATCAAGGTGCTGGAGGCATATGGCGTGGTGCATATCAAGCGGGCGGAGGGCACCTTTGTGAGTCAGGAATATGACAGCAGGATGATTTATCCGGTGCTCTACGGTATCATACTGCAAAAGGATTCCACCAGCCAGATTGTGGAGCTGAGAAAGGTAATTGACGTGGGCCTCCTTCAGCTGGCTGTGGATAAGCTTAAGTCCAAGTCCCTGGAGCAGACTCAGATGGAAGCCATTGAGAAGGCCATGGAGGAGCTGGAATACCAGGCGCACATGGAGAAGCCCCAGGCGCGCAGCCTCTATGAGGCGGATGTGCAGTTCCATATGGCTATCGTGGGAATTACGGAAAATGTGATGCTTCAGTCCATCTGCAACTATGTGGACAAAATCACCCGCCGTTCCCGCATGGTGACCATAGACCGAATATTCCTGGACGGGGAAGTGGAAAACTTCCTGAACCTGCACCGCAGAATCGTAAAGCTTTTGCAGGACAGGGATTCGGCCGGCATATATGCGATTGTAGAGGAACATTACCAGTACTGGGCAAAAGTAAAAGATGAATAGCAAGGTGGTTGCTGCATGATGACTGGAACAGGACAGATTATGTGTCCGAAGCCAATGATGCGGCAGCCCCTTTATTTTTTTGAAAGAATGGAGAATTTGTATGATATACAGAGCAAAAAATGAGCTGGAAAAGACACCCATAGAAGGCTGCATGGGCGGAAACGGAACGGTCTGGATGGAGAAGCTTCTCACGGGACAGGAGGAAATGATGGGCAAGGGGAGAGCGTATGTGCGCCATACCCTGAATCCGGGAGTTTCAATCGGCGTCCATACCCATGAGGGGGAGATGGAGACCATGGTCATTGTAAGAGGCAAGGCTGTTCACACCATAAACGGACAGGAGCAGTATCTGGAGGAAGGGGACATCATCGCGGCCCAGCCGGGGGACAGCCATGGGATTGCCCAGACAGGGGATGAACCGCTGGTGCTGATTGCACAGGTTTTGTTTGCGTAAATGTCCGGGACAATAGAATTTGCAGATAAGGAAGAGATCCGAATCATAGGAGAGAGATTGTAATAAAGGAGATTAGATAAATGACATGCATGGATAATAAGGTTCTGGTAAACGTTGCGCCGGTATCGGCGGCGGACAAGGTCATCATACCGGAGAAGATAGCGGAGGATGTATATGAGTGTTATAAAGCAGGGGCTGCCATGGTGCACCTGCATGTAAGGGACAGGGAGGGGAGGCTGACGCCGGATATGTCCTTGCTGGAGGAGACGCTGGCCATGATACGCCGGGATTCGGACATTATCATCGAAGTGTCCACGGGCGGGGTGTCGGACCTGAACATACAGGAGCGCTGCGCTCCCCTGTATTCTGAGATGGTGGAAGCCTGTTCCCTGAACGTTGGGTCCACCAATCTGGGAAAGGATGTGTACTGCAATCCCATCGATGATGTGGAGTACTGTATCCGGGAAATACTGAAACAGAAAAAAACTCCGGAGGTGGAGACCTTTGAAATAGGCCACACCTGGACCATGGCACAGCTGATGAAAAAGTATGACTTCCCGGACCCGGTCCTGTTCAGCATTGTACTGGGCCATGAGGGAGAAGCGCCGGCAACGCCGCAGGCCCTGGCCGCCATGATACAGATGATTCCTTCCAACGCCATTTGGGGCATCACACAGGCTCACAGAAAGGATTTTTCCCTGCTGGCTGGTGCCGTGGGCATGGGGGCCAGGACCGTGAGGATTGGATTCGAGGACAGCAATTATCTGGACGCACAGACCCGGGTGGCTTCCAATGCCCCCCTTGTGGAAAAGACCGTGAAGCTTCTCAGAGCCATGGATAAAGAACCCATGCTGCCTGAGGAGGCAAGGGCGCTGCTGCGCATTGGAAGATAAGAGAGAGGAGAAACAGACCATGTTGAATGCATCTGTATTAGACCAGTATCCCAGGGTGGACGCGGAAGCCGTGCAGGCTCTGCTGGAAGAAAAGTGCCGGGAGGACAGACACAAAATCATAGTCCTGGACGATGACCCCACCGGTGTGCAGACGGTCCATGATGTTTCCGTGTATACGGATTGGTCCTATGACAGCATTAAGAAGGGATTTGAAGAGGACGGGAAGCTGTTTTACATACTGACCAATTCCAGGGGGTTTACCGTGGAACAGACCACCAGGGCCCATCTGGAAATCGGGGAAACAGCGGCAAAGGTGTCGGAGGAAACAGGAATTGACTATGTGATTGTCAGCAGGGGAGACTCCACCCTGAGAGGCCATTACCCTCTGGAGACAGAGCTGCTGGCCCGGGCAGAGGAAACGCACAGGGGCAGGGCTGTTGACGGGGAAATCATTTGTCCCTATTTTAAGGAGGGCGGACGCTTTACCATCGGCAATGTGCATTATGTAAAGTATGGAAATGAATTCATACCTGCAGGGGAGACAGAGTTTGCAGAGGATAAGACCTTTGGGTATCATTGCTCCGATTTAAAGGAGTACGTGGAGGAAAAGACAGGAGGCAGATATCCGGCCAGGGAAGTGCTGGATGTCTCCCTGGAGGAGCTGCGCAGTCTGGATTATGCCGCCATTACGGATAAACTGCTGGTGCTCCATGATTTTGGGAAAATCGTGGTGAACGCGGTAGATGCCTGCGACCTGAAGGTGTTCTGCATTGCCCTTTATGATGCCATGAAGCAGGGGCGCAGGCTCATGTTTCGCACGGCCGCGGGCTTTGTGAAGGAATTCGGGGCCATCCGTGAGAGACCGCTCCTGTCCAGGGAGGAGATGGTGCAGGAAAACCGCGGCACAGGTGGAATCATAGTGGTGGGCTCCCATACAAAGAAAACAACCAGCCAGCTGGAGGCTCTGAAATCCGCCACGGGAATCCGGTTTATTGAGTTTAATTCCGATTTGGTCATGGATGAGGAAAAATTCCAGGAGGAAATCAATTCTGTCATAAGCCAGGAGGAGGAGCTGATTCGCCGTGGGGTGACGGTTGCCGTATATACCAGGAGGAAGCTGCTCTCCCTGGAGCATGACAGCCCTGAGGAGGCATTGGTGCGGTCGGTCAAAATATCCGACGCAGTCCAGTCCCTGGTGGGCAGGCTGAAGGTGACTCCGGCCTTTGTGGTGGCCAAAGGCGGCATCACCTCCAGCGATGTGGGAACCAAGGCCTTACAGGTAAAGCGGGCAACGGTCCTGGGACAGATTCGGCCCGGCATACCGGTATGGCGGACCGGTCCGGAGAGCCGTTTTCCGGGAACGCCTTATATCATATTCCCCGGTAATGTGGGGGAGGTGGAGACGCTTAGGGAGGCTATGGAGATATTGTTGGGGTAAATCCCGCATTGGACCCCGGTTTCCTGGCGGAAGTACAGTTTTTGTGGTGCGGGAGTAAAAGATAAGCTATAATAGGGAGTACAGAGGACGTTATATATCAGAAAAAGAATGCTGTTTTGCCGGGGCAAATGCGCCCGAACAGCATTGTATTGAAAAAAATGCAATTTCCTGGACAGAGGATTCTGTCTGTGCAAAGCTGAACGTGCATATTGCCGGAAATATGCAGAACCGGATATTTGTAGAAAAAGTACCGAAGAGTCTGAAACTGAAAACCGGAGAATCTGGAAACCGAGGTATGTTACATGGCGAAACCGTTTGAATTTAACATAAAGAAGCTGTATGCGGACTTACGTCCTTCGGAGCAGAAGGTGGCGGACTATTATCTGGGGTATGCGGGGCAGTTGGAGGAGCTGTCGCTGGTTCCCATGGCAAAGGCAGCGGGAGTCAGCCAGCCCACGGTCATGAGATTTGTGAAGGCCCTGGGCTTCGGGGGCTTCCGGGAATTTAAGTATGCGGTGTTAAAGACAGCCTCCGGCAGAGAAAATACGGCAGGAAATGGGTCCAGCGGGGCTGACGGGTCCGGCATGTCTGTGCCGCCTCCGCTGGTCTGCGGCTATGGCATATCAGAGGAGGACGCGCCGGAGGAGGTTCCAGGCCAGGTGATTACCAGGACGATTTCCTATCTGGATGATGCGCTTAAACATATTTCACCCTCGGAAATCATCAAAGCCGCCGGGATGATTTGCGGCGCCAGACAGGTGGCTGTATATTACGTGGAAAACTCAGCCACGGTTGCCAATGACCTGGTGACTAAGCTGCTGTATCTGGGGATTAACTGTGTGACCTATAATGACGTTTATCTTCAGCAGATCAGCGCGGGAAATCTTGGGGAGCAGGATGTGGCAATCGGCATTTCCTACTCAGGTACTTCCAAGAGCACCGTGGATGTGATGAGGCTTGCAAAGCGGAAGGGAGCATCCACCATTGTGCTGACCAATTACGATGATGTGCTCATTGGAAAATATGCGGATATTATGCTGTGCACCGGTAACCGGCAGCAGCTCTACGGAAATGCCATTTTCTCCAGGACATCCCAGATTGCGGTGGTGGATATGATTTATACGGGAATCATTCTCCGGGACTACCGGAAATACACAAAAAAGCTGGACGAAAGCAGCCGTATTGTGCGGAACCAGACATACTAGGGCGTGTCGATTGCTCCATCAGGCAGCGCCGGGGCGGACAGAAGGTTTGTAGAAAATCTACAAGCCTTCTTTTTTTGCGCCGGAACGGGTTTACACTGGCTTTACACAAGTATTACAGGGATTTTGTTGAGTTTCCATCCGCCGCTGTGTTTTAATTTGACTGTCCGTTAGGGACAAAAGCGTACCGGCACAACAACAGCAAGCGGCAATTTTTGAAAGGAGCATATTATATGCTGGAACTGAACAAAATCAGGAAATCTTACGATGGAGTTACAATTTTAGATAACATCAGCCTGTCTATTGAGAATGGAGAAATCCTGTCCATTCTGGGACCATCCGGCTACGGCAAGACAACGCTTCTTAACCTGATTCTGGGTATTACAGATGCGGACAGCGGTGAAATTTGGTTTGAGGGCCAGAATATCACCCGGGTGCCCATGGAGGAACGGGGATTTAACATTGTGTTTCAGGATTACGCACTGTTCCCCAACTTAAACGTATATAAGAATATTACTTACGGACTGCGGAACAAGCCGGACATTTCCACCGGACAGGAGGTGCAGGAGCTCATTGACCTTCTGGGCCTGAGGGAACATCTGTCCAAGGGGATTGACCAGCTCTCCGGCGGCCAGAAACAGCGCGTGGCCCTGGCCAGAACCATGGTGATGAAGCCCAGGATCCTTCTGTTAGATGAGCCATTAAGCGCTCTGGACGGTGTAATTAAAGAGTCCATCAAGGAAAAAATCAAGGAAATTGCCAGGGAGTTTAAGCTGACAACCATTATTGTAACCCATGACCCGGAGGAGGCGCTGACCCTGTCGGATAAGGTGCTGATTGTCAATGAGGGGAGCATTGCCCAGTTCGGCAGGCCGGAGGAAATCATCGGACAGCCCGCAGACAGCTTTGTTAAGAATTTTATTTTAAATCAGCTTGAGGTCAAAAGAAACAATATTTTCACTCTGTTCAGCCGGGAAATAACAGAGAACGGCAGTCTGAGAATCGGCTGCACAGCATGAAAGAGTGAGGACAAAGAAATCTATGATGAAGACTACAAAAGAGAGGGAGCTCAAACAGATTTACGCAATGGTAATCCTTGTTTTCCTGGTGTTTCTTCTGATTCCCATTGTACTGCTTCTGGGGAAATCCTTTGAGGGAGGAAGCGGCTTTGGCCTTGAGCATTACGCGGATGTGGCCGCGGGAAAGGGTTTCGCGGCAGCCTTTGGCAGGAGCATCTTTGTATCCTGCGTCAGCGCGGTGCTGACCACGGCGTTGGCTTTTGTGCTGGCCTATACCATACATTACACCAATGTGCCGGGAGGGCTGAAAAAATTCATCCGCCTGGCGGCAGTGGTACCCATGCTTCTCCCCACCATTACATACGGATTTGCCATTATCTATTCCTTCGGCAGGCAGGGGCTTCTCACAGGGCTTGTGGGGCATCAGATGTTTGAGATTTACGGCTTTTACGGGCTGCTTTTGGGATATGTTATTTATACGCTGCCCATCTCATTTATGCTGATACTGAACACCATGAGCTTCATTGATAAGAAGTTTATGATTGTCTCAAGAATTATGGGGGACAGTCCCTTAAAGACCTTTTTGGGAACGGTTCTCAGGCCCCTGCTTGGCACCCTGGCCGCTTCCTTTGTACAATGCTTCTTTCTGTGTTTTACGGATTTCGGAATACCGGCTTCTGTGGGCGGACAGTATGATGTGGTGGCCACGGTGCTATACAATGAAATGTTGGGGAGCGTACCCGATTTTAACAGGGGTGCCGTGGTGGCTATGTTTATGCTGGTGCCGTCTGCGGTAAGTATTTCCCTGCTCCATTTCCTGGAGCGGTTTAATATACGCTACAGCAAAGTCTCCGGCATAGAGCTGAGAAAGGGGAGAATCCGCGACATCTGCTGCGCGGCGGCGTCCGTACTCATCCTGGCCTCGGTACTGTGTATATTTGCGGTGATTTTCGTAGTTCCCATGGTGGAGGAATGGCCTTACAGGAGGCAGTTTACCACGGAACATATAAAAACTGTGTTTACGGATCCCAGGCTGCTTTCTGTGTATGAGAATTCCATTCTGGTATCTGTTTTCACGGCGCTCACCGGTTCACTGGTGGTATACGGCGCTGCGCTGGTTACGGCCCGCAGCCAGTTAAGCAGCCGGCTTAAATCTGTCATTGAGAGCATTGCTCTGGTCACCAACACCATTCCGGGCATGGTAATCGGTATTGCGTTTTTGTTTACATTTTCCGGGACGCCCATTCAGAATACCTTTTTTATCATAGTGATTTGCAATGTGGTGCATTTCTTTTCCACCCCATATCTGATGATGAGGAGCTCCCTTGCAAAGATGAATGCGTCCTGGGAGACCACTGCTCTTTTAATGGGTGACAGCTGGCTTAAGACCATTGTCCGTGTGGTAACGCCAAATGCGGTAAGCACTCTTCTGGAAGTGTTCAGCTATTATTTTGTCAATGCCATGGTGACTGCCAGCGCTGTTATTTTCATCGCAGGAGCCAGGACCATGGTAATCACCACGAAAATTAAGGAACTGCAGTATTACACGAAGTTTAATGAGATTTTTGTGCTTTCACTGCTGATTCTCATAACGAACCTGGCGGCAAAGGGACTGTTCGGATATCTGGCAGGAGGCCGCTGTAAAAACAAAAGGAGGAAAACAAAGATGAAGAATTGGAAAAAAGTTGCTGCCATGGGATGTTTGGCCGCTGTTTTGGCTGCCGCTGCCGCCGTAACCGGGTGTCAGAAGAAAGAGGCCCAGGTCATTATCTACTCCAACGCAGATGATGAAGCCGTGGAGGCGATGAAGCATGTCCTGGACGGAAACGGATACGAGGGAAAATATTTATTCCAGACCTTTGGCACCTCGGAGCTGGGAGGCAAGCTGCTGGCAGAAGGAACGGATATTGAGGCCGACCTGGTGACCATGAGTTCCTTCTATCTGGAGAGCGCCCAGAAACAGAATCATATGTTCCTTGACCTGACCTTTGACGCAAAGCCTCTGGAGGAATATCCGGCTTACTACAGCCCGATTACCAGGCAGGAGGGAGCTATTATCCTCAACATTGAGATGATGAAGGAGCATCAGCTTCCAACGCCATCCGGCATTAAGGATTTGGTAAATCCAGTGTATGCTGATTTGATTTCCGTTACAGATATAAAGAGTTCTTCCACCGCGTGGCTTTTAATGCAGGCCATTGTCAGCGAATACGGAGAGGACGGCGCAAAGGAGGTTCTCACCGGAATCTATAAAAACGCGGGCCCCCATAT
>JAJQEA010000387.1 GCA_021201905.1 Clostridia bacterium | reverse complement strand
AGGGGCTTCCTTGTTTGGAATCTAGATTGCGAACTTATTTCGCAATCACCTATATTTCTTATATGTATACCGGAGAACCGCCAGCCGCAGCAATATCATGTCATCAATCCGGCGGATATCAAATCCGGTCAGTTCTTTTATCTGGTTGAACCGATACTGCAACGTATTACGATGCAGGAACAGAGCATGGGCCGTTTCTGCCACATTTCCGTTGTTTGCAAAATAGCAGTCCATGGTTTCAATAAGGCTGGTGTTGCCTCCTGCCAGAAGTTTTTCTATAACCTGCCCCCACAGAGCCTCCGCTGTCCTGTCATCCATGCTCATGGCAGCGCGTTCCAGAAGCATGTCCTCATACCGGAACACACCGCGGACCACTACTGAACGACTGCCAATATTAAGTGCCAGACCAGCCTGCTCATAGGATATATGGTATCGGGAAACCTGTAGCACTTCGGCTCCCATGCCAATGAGCAAGTCCAGTCCGCACTGGCGTTTCGCATATTCACTCAGATTTGACACTGCCCGGTATATGTTATCCTTTCGACGAGCCGCCATTGCATTTCCATCCCCCACTGTGGCAGCAGCAATCAACCCGTTATTAAGCTCACAAACCATATCCTGTCTGTGATGAAACACATCTCCGGTCAAGGACAAAAGCCTGTGCATAATCGTAGTCTGTACCAACGGCTACTCCATATCCCCTTTAGAAAAACATGGTTTAACCACCACAACAGTCCTGGGAACACTCATATCAAACTTGTAAAAAAGGCTCCTGGTTTCAATCCATTTTTCATCCTGATTCTGATTCAGCAGTAATGTTGTGATGAACGAGTTCTTTTCATGTACCAAAAAGGAAAGCTGCTCTTGGGTCTTGACCCGGTCCAGCAAAAGCTTTAACATTATCATTACTGTTTTCATGTAAGACTGCATCTCTTCCGGTGGTCCTACCAGGCCAACCAGACCAATACATTTTCCATTGTAAATAATACGTTCTCCATAGCCCAACATTACGCCGTCCGGCACTTCCCACTGGACCGTCCGGCCTCAATTTCTCTATCGGTTCCCGGCCGCAGATAACCTCATAGGCTGAGGGCTGGAACAGGTTCAGGCGCGACGGTATGCTCGTACCAATGATGAATCCATTAGCATCCGTAATCGTTACCTTACAGGGGAATGCCTCCTCTAATGTTTCAATGATTGGCTGTGCAATCTCATGTGTCAGCAGCATGTTCCACATCCTCCCTATGAGCAATCTTCAAAATGCAGCAAATCAGCTCTTATCCCTCACAAAAATAGGCAATCAGCTCTTCCTTTGACAGATGTTCCAGTGAAAGATTTTCCAGCGTTCTTCCCTGCCCGTAATAATCCGTACCCGTAACAGCTGATAAAAGTCGTATCATACTCTCATACAGAGGGACGTCCACTCCGATTCCTCTGGCAATGGAAATGAAAAAGCAGGTCAGTAACGGTGCATCTTCTGACACATAACGATGTAGCAAATCTCCCGGTCCGTCCATTTCACAGAAATAGTCGTAAAATGGGTCATGATGCTGTATCCCCTCAAACATTCCCCTGACCGAAGGCGCGGGCTGGAACCCAAACACATCGAATACAGATTTTTTCTCCTCCCACAGCTGTTCATAAAAATTGATGACTCCCGGACTTATACCATCCCTAAACAGATTAAATGAACCGTCACTGTTCTCAATCGCAGCAATGTTGAGGATTGTACCGGCAATATGACAAATCAGGTTTGGCCCATTAAACGCAGCATATAGAATGCTCTTTACTGGGTAAAAATCCCACACTCCGTCAAAGGCTTCAGCCAGCCTTACTGTATTTTCTGGCGGAAATGCCGCAATTGCCTTTGGTCCCAGCGGAAGCCCTATGGTGGCTATCCAGTCCTCCGACAAACGGCAGGGAAAAAAGTTTCCTCCTACCTCTCCTACCAAAATATCCTTTTTTCCGTACTGCTCAAACACACGATGGTAAATCATTGACCCGCAGTTTCCGGCACTGAGTAAAACCGGTTTTTCCGGTGTCACAAAGGGCGCCAGCATCTGCGCCACTTCCTCATCCCTGTTGGATATGGTACAGCAGATAATAAGCTCTGCCCTCTCCAGTGCCTTAGCCACATTGGTGGTAATACATTTGGGGGTCCCTTCTCCTGTTACAGTACCTCTGATTTTGATTGTACCATAGCGCGCACTCTTTTTCAAGACATCTGTGTAGGCGGAAGTGTCCGTCAGATACACATCATGCCCATTCATAGACAAAACGGCTGCCAGCGCATGACTGGTACTTCCGGCACCCACAATGGTAATTTTCTTCATATCGTTTCCTTTCTAACTATATGTAACATCATACAATGGTTGTCAACGCCTCATTAGCTGCAGCTTCCTCAGCAGGCGGCACATAACAAAATCCATCCAGAGATTCCCGGAATTCCTTTTGAGCGCGGTCCACGGTATCCGGCTCTGTTAACAGGTCCACAAGGGCTCCTGCTAGAACCTTGGCAGCAAAAATCATGGCATTCATACCAATTCCCGATCCTGACGCAGCACTTGCATACCAACTGTGTGGAGGGCAGCCCAATGGCCATGTTGCTACGTTAAACTGTGCAAAGGGGGCGATATAACTAACATCCCCGGCATCAGTAGATGCTGCCTTTACAGTTCCTTTGTCCCTTATGGGATATACGCCAGCTTCCAGGTATGATCCCTTGGGTATTTGATCTGGCTCCGTAAAAAGAGCTGCCCCCACCCTTTTTCTCTGTTCTTCTGTAAAGTCTCTTCCCAGTTCACGGGCAAAAGCATAATCTTCTTCTGTAAAACCAATGGCACCCACTGCCTGCATATTCTCGTCCAGAACCTGGCTTAGAACCTCGTTGGGCATAACATCATAGCAGCCTGACTGAAATTCCGGTATGACCTTTGTCTCTGTCATCAGGGCAGCACCTGCCGCTATCTTATACAGCCTTCTGGTGATATCCTGCACCTCGTTCCGCCTGGGAGCGCGCACAATATACCATACCTCCGCATCTTCAGGCACTGTATTGGGGGATGTACCTCCGTTTGTGATACAGTAGTGGAGCTTTGCCTTGTCATTTATATGCTCCCTCAGATAATTGGCGCCGACATTCATCAGCTCCACTGCATCCAAAGCGCTCCTACCTGCTTCCGGAGCAGTCGCCGCATGGGAGGACTTGCCCTTAAAATGAAACTTTATGGAATTGGTAGCCAAATAGGATGAACGTGCAACCACATTTAACTGGGATGGATGCCAGCCCAAAACCGCGTCCAGGTCATTAAACAGTCCTTGGCGCGCCATCTCCACCTTACCTACGGTAACCTCCTCCGCCGGGCATGCATAGTAGCGTAGGGTTCCTTTTAAACCATTGCCATCCATTGCTTCCCTAACCGCAGCAGCAGCCCCCAGCATGCTGGTGCATATCATATTGTGGCCGCATCCGTGGCCATTTTCTGTTCCTTCCCGTTTTTCCTTTTCTGCCTGTACCTTCTGCGAAAGACCAGGAAGGGCATCGTACTCGCTTAGGATGCCGATTACCGGCCGGCCTTCACCGCACTCGGCTATAAATGCAGTGGGAAGTCCCGGCACTTCCTTTATCCGGAAACCAGCCTGATTCAGGTAGTCCCTGAGGAGGGCACTTGAACGCGTCTCATTCAGCGCGGTTTCTGCGTACTCCCAAATTTGTCTGCATATGCCCTTCAACTCCTCTGCTCTGTTATCAATCTGGGAATACAACTTCTGTTTATCCATAATTCAAACCTCCAGTTATACAATCTCTACTTAAAAACTGATCGGAGAAGTAAGTCTCTCAAGCAGGGCCAGAGCGCTCCAGGCCGCCATCACCGGCCCATGGATCTCATGGCCATCACATCCCTGTTGAAAATACATCTCTGTCTTTCCAAAATCCCCTTTCATATGAATTGCAAATCCTGTATACTCATCCTGCGCAACTGGTTCAATGACCAGTTGCGTATTCTTAAAATCACCACATGCCAGCCCTACAGCTATACCTATATTCAGATGTCCCGGCGACATACGGTACGCATCCTCCACACTTGCCTGGTAACGGTCCGGCAGCTCTGTAAGGCCCGGAGGACATTTGGGGCTGTCTGACGGATGCTTTCTGCTGACCAGAACCGTTTCCACCTGTCCATACATGGCAGCAGCTGTCATGAAATCAAATCCTCCCAAAACGCCGGAAGCCAGATGCACCTTTGTACCATGCTGCAGTGCTGTTGCCGCTGCCTGTCCCCTAAATTTATCGTCATAAAATGCCCCTACAGACAGGCATATGAACTCTGCGTTGCCTGAAAGCACGGCTATGGCGCATGTTTTTACCGCATCCGCCGTGGCTGCCTCAACCACATAATCCGGTTTAAGGGCCATAAGCTCCTCTATATTTACACAAGCCCTGCACTGAAATTTGCAGGCAACTTCCTCAGCAGCTATTTCATTGCCATCCATCACACCTTCAAGCCGGCATCCCTTAACCTTGCCGGAATACAAACCGTCTGCGATGATTTGACCCAGCCATTCGCAGCCAAGAATACATACTTTTTTCATAATTCATCCTTTCTGATTCCGCTGCCTTTTCTATGCTTCCTTTTGCTGTTTTTTCAAGAGCATTACAAACCCCAGGGCAATGGTCCCAAAAATAGATACAATCATTACAACAGGGGTCCTGGCCACCTTGGGCATGAAATTCAAAAGTCCCATGGAATTACCAAATGTCATAAATACAGCCAGTGGCACGCCGATTGCCGCCAGTTTAGGACTCTTAATGATATTGTTAGCCAACAGGGATCCAAACAACGCAGGAAGAAGGTAGTTGAGCAATCCTTTGATTTCCTCCGGCAGCGCATTAATTACCTGGGTGCCACAGACAACTGTGAGTGTCAGAAGCAGCAAATTTACCACCACAGACACTGCCACACCAATGGTGGAAATGCATACTCCCTCTTCCGACCCATTCTTCACCCCGGCAGCTTCCTGAGCTACCAGTGATGCCGGCAGACGCATGTTTGACATGCTGCCGCACAGACACCCCATATAAGTGCCGGCAGCTCCCAGGGACGGATAGTAGGAAATAGGCTCGGCAAACCATCCGACACAGAGAGAGGATATACGGATTACCAGTGCCACTCCCACTGCTCCCCAGAGAGGATGATGGCCCATAATGGATAGGATGATGCATGGGACAAACAGGAAAACAGCCCCAATAACATTGGTCAAACGTCCCCATTTTACAACATAGGGCGTGTAGTCAGTCTTAAAGAAATCTTGATGCTCCATAATATACCTCCATATTTTCGAATATCAGTTGACTCATTACAGGTAAAGATAGGCCGCCGTGCAGACTACGCCTACCACCATAGAAATCGTCATTCCCCACTGCGGCATCCATTTATTAGGATGCTTTTTATTGTAGAGCGTGAAAAATGCCTGTACTCCTCCTGCTGAAAACAATGCCAGCACGGCTCCTGAACTGCTGGATGCACTGATGCACTGGTTTGTGGCGAGATAGGAATATACGCCTATAACGGATCCGGTAGTGATGATTCCCAATTTTACGGCATTCCCCTTTGCCACAAAGCTGTTCAGTTTATCCATCTTATCCGTAAACAACGCACCTACCAGAATCCATCCCAGACATCCAATGGACATAACCCACAGACAGTTGCAGAAAATATTCATGTTCATTCCCTCGCCGCCCAGAGTAGCTCCCGCACTGGTAGCCGCCACCTGCGCGCTGACCAGCTCATAGCTTACATTTCCCACAAATGAAAGGCGCATCCATGCTACAGGTCCTCCCATCGCCACAATCAAGGCAACACAGCCTATAGCCGATACCACTGCTGGTCCCAAACTGGCTACTGCTGATGCCGCTGTAGCTCGTTTAAACTGCTGACTGGTAATGCCAAGTTTTTTTCCCGTAGAGATGGACTTCTTTGTAAAAATCACTGCCTGAAATACTGTTAAAAGCACTGCCGGAAGAACTGCCACCCACATAATCCAGCTGTTCGCAAGCTCTAAATACTCCATAAAACCAATACCTCCTCGTTTGTACATTTACCTGCATTTTCCATTTTAACATACCTATGATTCCGCCGGCCGTGTCGGAACCGTTTATGTTGCATTTATTATATCCCTGCAGCCGTCTGCAAACAATGGACGCCCGACCAAAAAGGATTGTAAGGTCAGATCAATAATCTGTTCTAATGAACAAATGACTTTTTATCCCCCCTCCCAATTCCATGGTCTTGAACAGTTTTTTTTGTTTATTTTATTAGAGTTTTAGTCATACGACCATAGCTTTCTATTTTCATATGCGATAGAATAACGTTATGTCAATCAACTATTAGAATGAGGTGAAGTATATGGGAATGTTCTACGAGTGCCCGATGGGCGAGAATACACCAGAGGATGTAACAGATAAGTTCAATCTCCGCGAGCTGGTGGAATTTGAATGATATTGCCGTGACTATATGCTGTGGGAGCAACTGCGTACCTGTTACCACGATGATGCTCACATCGTAGTCTCTTGGATGGAAGGAACCATAGATGAGTTCATTGAAGGTTCCAGACATCTGGTTACCACAAAGGCTCCTGCAAAGCATAAAATTTTTGACACGCTGGTATGGAAGCATGGAAGCCGCGCTATTGTGGAATGCATCACAACCATACAGATTCGCTGTGAACTGGACAAGGATCTGGTAGACCTGTCCACACATACGCGTCTCCACTACCGCGCTGAAAAGCGGAATGGAGTATGGAAGCTCCTTACCATGGATGCTATTTATGAAAAGGACACGATGAAATCTGCTTTTACGGACGGTACCTTCTCCGCCAGTCGGGAAGAGCTGTCCCAGTACCGTTCCACCTATGCCAATATGATGCTCCGTCAGGTCAAGTACGGAGGACATCCTAACGGAGAACTGGCCGGGGAAGACCGTCCGGAAAGCATTGCGCGGCTATATGAAGCCAGCAGCAAGTGGCTGGGGGTATAGCCTTCCGGTTATTTTCTACACGTGCGCCGCCAGGCGCACAGAAAAATGGCAGATGCAGGTCCACTCCCGCATCTGCCATATCTATACACTTCTTTAGTACGCCTTGCCCCAATAAACCATCTTCTTCGCCGGTTTCCCGCAGCAAACGCATTTGTCGGACAGGTTCTCCTGCTCAAAGGGTATGCATCTGGATGTGGCTCCGGCCACCTCCTTGATTTTCTCCTCACACTCCAGGCAGCCGCACCACATGGCTTTTACAAAGCCCGGCTTATTGTTGACGGTATCCACGAATTCATCCCAGCCAGCCGCTGTATAGGTGTGGGCATCCCTGTGCTTCCTTGCCTTCTCCAGCATGGCGTCATGGATGGTGTCCAGCATTTCACCTGCTCTTGACTCCAGTTCATCCAGGGATACAAAGCTCTTCTCATGGTTGTCTCTGCGCACCAGCACTGCCTGGTTCTTCTCTATATCCTTTGGTCCTATCTCCACACGAAGAGGCACGCCGTGCATCTCACAGTCAGCGAACTTCCATCCCGGACTCTTGTCCGTATCATCCACCTTTACGGCGAATCCTGCCTTTGTAAGGCGCTCCTTAAGCTCATATGCCTTATCCAGCACGCCTTCCTTCTGCTGCTGTACCGGTACCACCATAATCTGGACCGGAGCGATTCTCGGAGGAAGCACCAGACCATTGTCATCGCCGTGCACCATGATGATGGCGCCGATGATACGGGTGCTCACGCCCCAGGATGTCTGGTGTACATACTTTAATGTATTATCCTTGTCCGTAAACTGGATGTCAAATGCCTTTGCAAATCCGTCACCGAAGTTATGGCTGGTACCTGACTGCAGGGCTTTTCCATCATGCATCAGAGATTCTATGGTATAGGTTGCCTCTGCTCCGGCAAACTTCTCCTTATCGGTTTTCTGGCCCTTGATAACAGGAATAGCCAGCACTTCCTCACAGAAGTCCGCATACAGGTTCAGCATCTGAATGGTTCTGGCCTCGGCCTCCTCGGCTGACGCATGGGCCGTATGGCCTTCCTGCCACAAAAACTCCCTGGAGCGAAGGAACGGACGTGTGGTCTTTTCCCAGCGCACAACGGAACACCACTGGTTATAGACTCTGGGAAGATCGCGGTAGGAGTGGATGTCCTTTGCATAAAAATCACAGAACAGAGTCTCAGAGGTAGGCCTTACGCACATACGCTCCTGAAGCTCCTCCAGTCCTCCGTGGGTCACCCATGCCACCTCAGGGGCAAATCCTTCCACATGGTCCTTTTCCTTCTCCAACAGGCTCTCCGGTATGAAGATAGGCATGTATACGTTCTGCACCCCTGTCTCCTTAAACCTTCTGTCCATTTCCTTCTGGATGTTCTCCCAGATTGCATAGCCGGCCGGCTTAATCACCATGCATCCCTTGACGCTGGCATAATCGCACAGCTCCGCCTTCTTTACCACATCCGTATACCACTGGGCGAAATCCTCATCCATGGATGTGATGGCCTCTACCATTTTCTTGTTGTCTGCCATGATTCTTCTCCTTTTCGTTATTTACATTGACCCTTGCATAATCTTACATTATGAAATAAAAAGAGCCACCCAATCCCCTGTGCCGTGTGCACAAGGGACCGAATGACTCGGCGGTACCACCCTTATTAACCGTCAGGCTTTAAGCGTATCTGAAATTCATTCCCGCCTCTGCGCGCCCTCATGGTTCTCTCATCATCCGTTAACGCCGGACATACGCTGCATTCATCATGCAGGACTCCAGGGTGGGTTCAGCATCTGCCAACCGTAAGGACCTCTCACCTTCAGCCCTCTCTCTGTGACGTGCAATCACGCTT
Source organism: Clostridia bacterium (assembly GCA_021201905.1). Classification (GTDB taxonomy): domain Bacteria; phylum Bacillota; class Clostridia; order Lachnospirales; family Lachnospiraceae; genus Enterocloster. Next base: position 16,116 of record JAJQEA010000387.1, on the reverse strand, counting down.
ACTGTTCCCTTTCCATGTCATTTCTATGAATTGGTCATCTCTTTATGTAAGAATGATTTTACGTCAGTTTTGGGACTTTGTCAACCACAGAATCGCCATTTGACGCTTCTGCGGCGGACGGACAGTACCTTTCTTTTGGTTGAGCTGCGCAAGACCGGATCCGTCACGCGCCAGAATGCAATACGCATGGGCTGGCCCTTATCCGGACCTTCCAGCCTCTATTTGCCTTGTATCCCCCTATGTCTTCATCTCCTCCTTCGTCCACGCCTCCACCATATCCTCAATCAGCAGCAATCCCAGCGGCCCCAGAATAAATCCAAAAAATCCGAATAATTCCAATCCCACATACACGGACGCCAGCGTTTCAAGGGGAGACAGCCCCACCTGCCCGCCCATCATCCGCACCTCCAGAATCTGACGCACAAAATAGCACACCAGATAAAGGGTGGTGAGTGCCAGCGCCTGTTTCCAGTCACCTACAGCCAGCCGAAGGACAGCCCAGGGTATCAGCACAGTGCCCGTTCCAAATATAGGGAGAGCATCCAGTATACCGATTCCAATGCCTGCCATGATGTAATACGGATTGCGGATCAGGAACATTCCCCCGATGCACAGCCCTGTTGTAATGAAGAGAATGATTCCCTGGCTTCTGAACCAGGCCTTTCCTGTCTGCACCAGGCGGCTTCCTATCATATTAAATTCCTTGCGGAAGGCGGACTGGTCCCTGCGGTCCCGCAAATCCTCCATTTCCTGCAGGCTTAAGATAGCTGCCAGAAACACCACCAGGCTTACGATGGCTGCTTTTGCCAGACAGCTGATCATGGACATGGAGTTGGCCATGAGAAAGGGCATGGCAGCTGTTTTGCATGTATCTACCATGTGATAGAGCATATCCCCGGCCATGTCGGCCACACATCCCGGCCTCAGCCCCATGGCATGCTCCACCCTGTGGCAGTTTCCTGTGAGCCACAGATCAAACTGCTCCAGCCATACCAGAAGCTGCACCATAAGCATTTTCCCCTCTGCGCACAGCTTCAGGGCGCCCCTGTAGAGCACCACTCCCAGGGCGGACAGAACCGCCAGGAATTCCACGCCGCCGATGACGCCGATGGGCATATGATGCCGTTTTCCCCTCACTGTAATCCTCATCCGGTAGGACAGGAACCTGGCCGACGGCCGCAGCACAAGGGCCAGTATATAACCCACGAAAAAAGGAGCCACGAGGGGCAGCAGATATTTAAATCCTGCATACACCGCTCCCGTGGTTCCTGTTATAATTAATAATTTCTTCAGTTTCTTACCCGGCTTTTCCATGGACTCACCTGTTTCTGATTCGTACTTCATTTGTACCCTCATAGTATGAGCCGATGGCCGGAAAATATTCTGTTTCCTATGTACAAGTGATGCCGGTAAATTATTCCTTTGTTACCAGGCTGTCCACTGTATCCTGTGTCACCAGCTGGTTGTCCAGGATTACATAAGGCTCAACCTGCTTACCATCCAGATAATCATAGGCAGTATTAAGGATGGCCTTTCCTAAGAAGAATGGCGGCTCTGCAATGGTTGCGTCAACCTTGCCGGCCTTCATTGCATCCAGTGTGTCATCGATGGCGTCACAGCCGATTTTTACGATTTCATCGGTTCTGCCGGCTGCCTCCATTGCCTCTAATGCGCCTAAAAGCATCTCGTCATTTGCGGCGTAAAGTCCGTCGATTTCCGGATTGGCCTGAAGAATATTCTCCATAACGCTCATGCCCTTGGCTCTGTCAAAATCAGCTACCTGGCAGGCCACGATTTCCATGTCCGGGTTGTCCTTCATCACTTCGTTGAAGCCCTGGGAACGGTTCTGGGCAACGTTGGTTCCCATGATTCCCTGAATCTCAACAATCTTGCCTTTTCCGCCTAAGGTGTCAACCAGGTACTGTCCTGCCATACGGCCTGACTTGATAGCGTCGTAGCCAATGTGTGAAATAACCTCGCCGCCGTTAGCCTCACGGTCCATGGTAAATACAGGAATCCCTGCCTCGTTGCATGCCTCGATGGAGGAAACGATAGCGTCGGAATCACACGTATCAATGATGATGGCATCCGGCTTCTTTGTAATCAGGTTCTCCACATCCTTCATCTGGATGGTGGGATCGTCCTGGGCGTCGGTAATATACAGTTCAATGCCGTGCTCGTCAGCAGCCTTCTGGACACCGTCCTTTACATCCACAAAGAATGGGTTGGTCTGTGTGTTCATGGCAAGACCGATCACATACTTCTTTCCGCTCCCCTCTTCTGAACCGGTATTTTCCGCCTCAGCCGAGGTATCCTTTGCCTCATCCTTTACTTCTTCCTTGGACTCCTCCTTTGCCGCCTCAGTAGCTGCTGCGGTAGTTTCCCCTGAGCCTGAGCTGCATCCGGCCATCAGTGAACACGCCATTGCTATTGCCAATACAGTTGCCCCAATTTGTTTCCTCATAATACAATCTCCTTTTCTTAAATAAATATTTTATGACGGTTTTGCCGTTTCATGGATAAACCGGATGAACCGGCAAAACCGCAGGTACCTTATCCTTTTCGCCCGTTTTCGGGCTTTACTGCTCTGCATTTATATTGCTCTGCATTTATATTGCTCTGCATTTACACTGCTTTGTGTTGACTCTGTTTTCTGTCTGCTATTCTGCCTTAGCCGACAGATCCTTTACCTTCTTGTCCACCAGGACCGCAATCAGTATGATAGCGCCCTTTACAATATTGGTGGCATGGGGATTTACGTTCATAAGGGTCAGGATATTATCAATAATACCCATAATCATGGCGCCCACCACAGTTGGGAGCACAAAGCCCACGCCGCCGCTTAAGGACGTACCGCCCAGGATAACAGCAGCAATGGCATCCATCTCAATGCCGGTGCCGCTGGTGGACTGTGCCGAGCCAAGCCTTGCTGTGAGAATCACGCCTGCAACGCCGCACATAAGACCGTTAAGCGTATAGGCCATCCACTCTGTGAAACGGACGGAAATACCGGACAGACGAGCCGCCTCCCGGTTGCCCCCAAAGGCATAGATGCTGCGGCCGTAGCTGGTCTGTGTCAGCACATAGTGGGCAATGAGGAAGAGGATGATAAGGATGATGACAGGAACCGGCACCCCGGCCACTGTTCCCTTTCCAAAAAACTTGTAGGCATCCACCTTAATGGGAATAGGGGAGCCTTTTGTATATACAAGAATGCATCCGCGAAGGAGGGTCATCATGCCCAGGGTGGAGATAAAGGGAGGAATCTCACACACTGCCACAAAGAAACCGTTTACGGCGCCGCATCCTATGCCTACGGCCAGAGCCACCAGAATGGCCACACCCGCATTGCCTGTGGATTCCAGGATACCTGAGGCCAGAACGCCTGCCAGTCCCAGGATGGATCCTACAGAAAGGTCAATTCCCCCGGTGAGAATGACAAAGGTCATGCCGCATCCCATGATACCTGCCACTGTAATCTGCTTAAACACGTTGAACAGGTTGGCCACGCTTAAGAAGCTGGGGGACAATATGGTTGCAAATACGCAGATTACCAGTAAAATCAGCACGGAGCGGTAGATATTGAGCTGGCCGATTAATTTTTTCTTATTTACACTATTCATTTTCACTGACACCTCCAGATGCATGGGCTAAGATAATTTCCTGATTCATCTCTGATTTTGGTATTTCCAGAACCGTATGGCCTTCCCTCATGATGGCTACCCGGTCGCTCATGCCAATGACCTCGGGCAGGTCCGTGGAAATCAGTATAATGCTTTTTCCGGCCTTGGTGAGCTCATCCATGATTTGATAAATCTCCGCCTTGGCACCCACATCCACGCCGCGGGTCGGCTCGTCCAGAATCAGTATGGACGGGTTGGCTTCCAGCACCTTGGCAAATACCACCTTCTGCTGGTTGCCGCCGCTGAGCTTGCCGGCCAGCTGCTGCAGGCTGCTGATTTTAATGTTGAGCCGTTTGACCTGCGCGTTAATCTGCTTTGTCTCCAGCTTCTTATCCAGATGAATGAAATGGGTTATCTTATCCAGTGATGACAGGGAAACATTTTCCCTGATATTGCGTATGAGCACCAGCCCTTCCTGCTTCCTGTCGTCGGACACAAATCCGATTCCCGCTTTTAAGGCCTTCTTTGGGCTGGAACAGTCTTTCTTTTCCCCGTTGATGTAAATCTCTCCGGACTCCATGGGAAGGACCCCATACACGATTTTAGACAGCTCGATGGTTCCTGAACCCAAAAGTCCGGCCACTCCCAGGATTTCCCCCTTGTGGAGCCTGATGTTCACGTTATGGACACCTTTGCCGCAGATATCCTTGAGTTCCAGTACGGTCTCGTCCTGCTTGTAATCCCTCTCAGGATACAGGTTGGTCACGCTGCGGCCTACCATCATGGAAACCACCTCGTCGTAATTGGTGTCGCCTATGTCCTTGGTGGCTATGTATTTTCCGTCCCTGAACACGGTCAGGCGATCCGATATCTGGAAAATCTCATCCATGCGGTGTGAAATATACAGAATGGAAATGCCCTCCGCCTTAAGCTCCGCAATGATTTTAAACAGAATCCGAATCTCTTCGTCTGTCAGGGCGGCGGTTGGCTCGTCCATGATGATGACCTTTGCGCCTATGGTCAGGCACTTTGCAATCTCCGTCATCTGCGATTCCGCCACAGACAGGTTGCGCATCTTGGTACGGCAGTCAAACTTAAGACCCAAACGGTCCAGCTCCTCCTGGGCGTCCTTGTACAGCTTTTTCCAGTCCACCGCGCCGTATGAAGTCTTGGGAAGCCTTCCCAGATACATGTTCTCCGCCACGGACAGGTCCCGCACCATGTTGAACTCCTGATATATCATGGCGATACCCTTGCGCTCCGCGTCCTTGGTGGAATGGAACACCACTTCCTCCCCATTGACATACATGTGTCCGAAAGTATATCCCTGGGCCCCTGCTATAATTTTCATGAGGGTGGATTTGCCTGCGCCGTTCTCACCGCACAGGGCATGTACCTCGCCCCTCCTCACATCCAGATGGACTCCGTCCAGAGCTTTAACGCCCGGAAATGTCTTCACAATCGAATCCATCTGCAATACTAATTTTTCTTCCATGTTACCCCTCCCTTGCTGCTAAGAGTTCCTGAGAATGCCCCTTTGCCGGAGCAGTATCAGTAAGCGCATCCCGCCACTAAAATCACGTTGGTGTATCCTGTGAATTCACCAGTCAGGACAATGGCCTTTGCATCCTTACTGCGCTCCTTAAGCTCTGTATGGGGAATGTATTCCACCGGAAGTCCCTGGGGCAGAAGTTCCAGCGCTTTCTTGTGAAAGTCCGGCGTCACGGTCAGCGCCTCGTCAGCAAACACGGCGCCCTCCACCACGATATATTTGAGTATCTCCTCCAGAACATCCAGGTAGGCCGGATCACCTGGCCTCCAGCCCAGGTCCACGCGCTCCACTCCCTTTGGAATGGGTAGTCCCGCGTCCCCGATAATAATGGTATCCTTGTGTCTCAGCTCCGCCAGTACCCTGGCCAGCTGCGGATGTAATATTCCTGTTTTTAACATGTCTGTCTCCCCTTCTCCTGATGATGATTCTACTGATTATGATTCTACTGATTATGATTCTACTGATTATGATTCTACTGACTTATGATTCTTCTGATTACGGTGCCGGCACCCCGGGCTCTAACGGTTTCCGGCCATGAATGCGTCAATCTCCTCCCTGACAGGCATGGAGGGCATAGTACCGATTTTCTGTACGGACAGGGCTGCCAGGGCATTGGCAAAATCGGCTGCCTCCCACAAATCCTTTCCCTCTGCCAGCGCTGCCAGAAGTCCGCCGTTAAACGCGTCTCCTGCTCCGGTGGTGTCCACTGCCTCCACCTTGTAAGCAGGTATGATTCCCTTCTTCTCTCCCGTGTTTATGTATACACCTCTCTGGCCCAGTGTAATCAATACATTCTTCACCCCTTTGGAGAAGAACCAGTCCGCTGCCTTGTGGGCCGCTTCCTCGCTGTCCACCTTGATGCCTGTAAGAATCTCTGCCTCCACCTCATTGGGGGTAATCAGGTCAATTTTGCCCAAAAGCTCATCGCTGACAGGCTGTACGGGGGGGGCGGTATTTAAAATGACCTTGACGCCCTTCCTGTATGCGATATCCACAATGCGCTCCACAGAGGATACATTAGTCTCCAGCTGTGTCAGCAGGTATTCGGACTGTCCCACCAAATCCTCCAGGGAATCCACCTCCTGGTCCGTAATGGTATTGCAGGCTCCCAAGATAACCACGATTTCATTCTGGCTGCTGTTCTCATCCACCATAATCAGGGCGCATCCTGTCTCCGTTGTCTCAGAAAACAAAACCCTTCCCGTGTCCATGTGAAGCTCATTCATGGTATTGAGGGCAATGTCCGCAAAGGCGTCCCTGCCAAGCTTTGTCACCATGGTCACATCCGCTCCGGCCTTGTGGGCCGCCATGCCCTGGTTGAATCCCTTACCGCCGGGTCCCATCTTAAACACGGTCCCCTTCACTGTCTCCCCCGCTGCCGGCAGGTGCGGTGTCCTGCCCATCAAATCCACCACAAAGCTTCCGAATACCGTTACTTTCTTTCCCATATGTTCCATCATATACTCTCTCCTTCATCCATCTTTCCGGCGCGCTCCGTACACGCTTCATACCTTTCCTGCAGGCGGTTCCCTGATGGGCCCTCCTACGCCGGCAGGCAAAACTAAATCAGTACAATCCCGTTGCCTGCTCCGATTCTGTCCGCCCCTGCCTCAATCATAGCCGCAGCGTCTTCCGGCGTGCGGATGCCGCCGCTGGCCTTTACCCTGGCCCTGTCTCCAACGGTTTTACGCATCAGAGCCACATCAGCTGCCGTAGCCCCGCCTGTGCTGAATCCGGTGGAGGTTTTCACAAAATCCGCACCTGCCTTCACTGCTAACTGGCAGGCTCTTACCTTTTCCTTATCTGTAAGGAGACATGTCTCTATGATGACCTTTACCACCGCTTCCCCGGAGGCTTTTACCACAGCCCGGATATCCTCCTCCACAAAGGCGTCATCTCCGTCCTTAAGGGCACTTATGTTGATAACCATATCCACTTCATCCGCCCCTGCCTTTACAGCCTCAGAAGCTTCAAAGGCCTTTGCGCTGGTAAGCATGGCTCCCAGCGGGAATCCCACCACACAGCATGTCTTTACGCCGCTTCCCCTTAACTGTTCCGCCACCAGGGGTACAAAGCAGGTATTGACACAGACAGACGCAAATTTGTGCTCCCTTGCCTCATTGCAGTATCTTATAATGGTATCCTTGCCGGCATCCGCCTTCAGCATCGTGTGATCAATCATGTGTTCAATTCCCATTTTCATTCTCCTTTTCCATTTGAAGCTCTTATAGGTTTAAATTGTAATATGTATTTTCTGTAACCGGTTACATATTTCTGTAAAAAAATATGACCCGCTTTATATTTTTGTGTAACCGGTTACAGATTTGTGCAGAAAACAATCTGACTTGATTGTCAGGTTGTTTTCTTGTGTTCTGATCCCCGCAGGATTACCTTATACGGAATCGTAATCCGCTTTCCTCTCTGGCGGCTCTTTCCGGAATCCTCAAAGCACTCCTGAAGAAGCCTCATGGCCTCCCGCCCCTGTTCCCTGGCATCCCTGTCCACCACGGATATCCTGTAATCAATCATCCGCAGGGCGTCAATGTCATCAAATCCCATCAGGGAAATATCCCTTCCTATCTTAACCTTGTGCTCCGTCAGATACTTAAGGCATCCCAGGGTGGACAGGTTGTTGGACGTAAAGATGGCTGTGGGCGGTTCCTTCAGTCCTAAAAGCCGTCCGGTACATTCATATGCCTTGGCAATCTTAAAATCACCGCAGGCAACGTATTCCTCAGGGACAGACAGTCCGCTGTCCTCCATGGCCTGCAGATACCCCTGGCACCGGTCTTTGCCCGGTTTGGAGGTCTCAGGGCCGGTTATAATGGCAATCCTCTCATGGCCTGCCTTTATCAGCTCCATCACTCCGTCATAGGAGCCCCTCTGGTTGTCCACAAATACGCCGTCAAACTGGGCCCCCTTCACATCACGGTCCACCAGCACCACCGGTATACCGGATTCCTCCAGACGGAGCAGGTAATCCCTGGTAACCGTGTCTGTCTCTGAAATGGGCGTTATGATGACGCCCTTTAGCCTCTGGCTTTCCACAATTTTCAAAAAATCATGTTCCTTTTCCAACGTCTCATTGGTACCCAGAAAAACAATATTATAATGGTATGATTCAGCCACTTCGCTGATTCCGCTTATGACCTTGGAAAAAAACTCATTCTCAATATCCGGGATAATGGTTCCCACGCTTAAGCTGTCCTGAATGCTCAGGCTTCTGGCGATGGCGCTGGGTACATAATTGTACTCCTCCACTGCCTTAAGCACCTTTTGTCTGGTCTCCTCCTTCACGTATCCTGAATTATTGAGGACCCTGGAAATCGTAGCGGAAGAGACGCCTGCCCGGCGTGCTATCTCTTTGATGTTCATGACCCTTCCCCTCCTATTTTCCTGTAACCGCGCCATAATTATCTGTAACCGGTTACATATATAATACTACCACACAGATTACTAAATGTAAATAGTTTTTATCATTTTTACACAAAAAAGTCAATGGTCAATCGAAGCATCACTGATACCCCCTGTTATACAGCGTTCCGCGCTGCATTGGTCCCCTTATATGAGTAAGGGGAGACAGCCAAGGACTGCCTCCCCTTAAAACGCTTAATTGATAGAACATCTCTTTATCATATCTAAATTTCTGTATGTAATGCCATCATTTAACCTTCCCTATGCAAAGAAGGATATAATAAGGGCCACCACAAATCCCGTGCCGCCCACCAATGTCTCCATGATGGTCCATGTCTTGAGGGTGGTTTTTTCATCCAGTCCCACCAGTGATTTCACAAGCCAGAAACCGGAGTCATTAAAATGGGAACAAACAGTTGCCCCTCCTGCCACTGCCGCTGTGACACAGGCCAGATACAGAGGAGACAGGGTTGCGATTTCCGGCATGGCCGCAATGATGCCCGCTGCCATGGTCATGGCTACGGTCGCAGAGCCCACAGAAATACGCACCAGGGCAGCCACCACGAAAGCCACTACTGCAATGGGTAGGGAGGCTGATGACACCGCGCTTCCAATCACATCGCCCAGACCGGAATTCTGAAGCATGAACCGGAGCACGCCGCCGCATGCTGTCACCAGAAGAATCAGTCCGGTAGGCTCCAGGGACTTGGTCAGCACCTTTTCCAGCTCCTCATTGCTGTATCCGTGGCGGTATCCCAGAAGGACCATGGCCACAACCGTCGCGATGGTAAGAGCCACAAACGGCTCACCCAAAAATCCCAACACTGGCTGTACAGAGGCAAGGGAAGGCACCACCTTTGCAATGGAATTCAGGATAATGAGAACCAGCGGAATCAAAATAATTCCCACAATTGTACCAAACTTTGGAAGCTTGGATTCGTCAAAATCCTCCTGGTTTGCAATGTGTTCCGGAACCGGGATATCATACTTATTTCCGCAGACAGTACCCCATATGGGCCCGGCCACTATCATGGCAAAGACACCGCACACAATACCTACCATGATGACCCAGCCCAGGTCCACGCCCAGCATGGTAGCCACCAGCACCGGCCCCGGTGTGGGCGGGATAAACGCATGGCCTACCGCCAGACCGGCCAGCAGGGGAATGGCATAGAACAGAGAGGAGCGTTTGGTTCTCTTGGCAAGAGAAAAAGCAAGAGGAATCAGAATAATAAGTCCCGCATCAAAGAATACCGGCATGGCAATAACAAGACCGGTGATTCCCAGTGCCCAGGCCGCCTTCTTGTCGCCGAATTTTTTCACCATGGTGACGGCCAGCGTCTGAGCGCCTCCTGATATCTCCAATATGGAGCCGAACATGGAACCCAGACCCACAAGCAAAGCGATTCCCTTAAGTGTACTGCCAATTCCTTCATTTACAGAGCTTATGATATCCCCAAAAGGCATACCCACAATCAGACCGATGGCCACTGCGCCCACCAGAATGGAAATCATCGCCTGCACCTTGAATTTGATGATTAAAAGCAGCAGAATCACCAGCCCTGCCAGAGCCGCGATAATCAGTCTGGTCGGATCCAGAGCTGCAGCAGTTGTTGTTGTCATACTTATTACCCTCCTATAATTTCAAACACTATCCAATATCCCTATATTCACTGATATTTCCAGCTGATATCTTTAACTGATATTTTTCGCTAATACATTTCATATATATTTCCAACCAATAGCTCCGGGAAATATTTCCCACAAATATTTCCCGGACAGTCTCCGGCAATCAGACCATATATCCGCCCTTCATGGGAGATACCGCATGCTCGGAATAAATTTTAAGAACGCCCTTTTTATATTTGGCCTCCCTGGGCTTCCAGGCTTTTTTGCGCTCTGCAAGAATACGCTCTACCTCTTCCCTGGGAAGTTCCTTTCCCTTCACGCCTATGATTTCCAGGACGCGTTCCGGTATATCAATGCGGATAAGGTCATCCTCTTCCACCAGGGCAATGGGGCCTCCGTCCGCTGCCTCAGGTGAAACATGTCCGATGGCCGGTCCCTTGGACGCCCCGGAGAACCTGCCGTCCGTGATGAGCGCTATGGTCTTGCCCAGCTCCGGGTCAGAGGAGATGGCCTCTGTGGTATAGAACATTTCCGGCATTCCCGATCCCTTAGGCCCTTCATACCGGATAAACACGGCATCTCCCGGCTGTATTTTCCTGGAAATGACTGCCTCAACGGCATCCTCCTCGCAGTCAAATGGTTTTGCCCTCAGGACTGCCTTGAACATTTCCTTGGGAACAGCAGAATGTTTCACCACGGATCCTTCCGGTGCCAGATTCCCCCTCAATATGGCCACGGTTCCGTCTGTACCGATGGGTTCCTCAAAGGTCCTGATAACATCGGTGCGCTTCAGCCCCCATTTTTTCAGGTATCCGTCGCATTTGTCATAGAATCCGCCAGCCTTGAGGTCCTCCAGATTCTCTCCCAATGTCTTTCCAGTGACGGTCATCACATCCAGATGCAGCATGGACTTTATTTCCTCCATCACCGCGGGGACGCCGCCTGCATAGTAGAAGAACTGTGCCGGCCACTTCCCGGCAGGCCTGATATCCAACAGGTAATGGGCCCCTCTGTGCATACGGTCAAATGTGTCAGCGTCAATCTCCAGTCCCAGCTCATGGGCAATGGCAGGAATATGAAGCAGGGAATTGGTTGAACCGGATATGGCGGCATGCACCATAATGGCATTCTCAAATGACTTCATGGTCACGATATCGCTAACCTTAAGCCCCTTCCTGGCCAGTTCCATAACCTGGAGGCCGGCCTTATATGCCATTTCCTTCAGGTCCGCGCAGGTTGCCGGCATCAGCGCAGAGCCGGGAAGCATCAGCCCCAGTGATTCGGCCATGATCTGCATGGTGGATGCGGTTCCCATAAAGGAACAGGCGCCGCAGGACGGACAGGCATTGTGCTTATAATAGGTAAGCTTTTCTTCGGTAATCTCACCTCTCTGGCACATAGCTGAATAGGCGCCAATCTGCTCCAGAGTCAACAGGTCGGGACCCGCGTCCATGACACCGCCAGTCACCACGATAGACGGCATATCAAGTCTTGCCAGTCCCATCAGGCAGGCCGGTACGGATTTGTCGCAGCTTGCAATGAACACACCGCCGTCAAACCCTGTGGAATTGCCGTGAATCTCAATCATATTGGCAATCATATCCCTGTGCGCAAGTGAATAATTGATGCCGTCATGCCCCTGTGCAATACCATCGCATATGTCTGTGGTAAAATACCTGGCTCCCTTTCCGCCTGCATCCGCGATTCCCCGCATAGCCTCATTCACAAACTGGTCCAAATGGGTACTGCCCGGATGGCTGTCACCAAATGTACTCTCAACCATAATCTGTGGTTTGTCCAGGTCCTCCACCTTCCACCCCATGCCGATTTTTAACGGGTCGTTCTCCGGTGCCAGCGCTCTTACTCTTTGACTGTTCAGTTCCATTGAAATGCCTCCTCTTTTTCACTTTACATCTGACGTCTGACTTCTTTATGGTTTTATAGTAGCATTTTTGAATTATTCTTTCAAGTCATCAGACTTGTTTTCTACTATAGTGTCAAAAAAAATTGATTTATTTATGCATAATGTTCAAAATGGTATTGTTATGCTTCCATATAATTCCATTTCTTTGTGCTTTTTACTGTTTTTGTTTCAATTTCTGCCCAAAAGTCGTCAGATGTATTTTAGGTTTAAAATGAATCAAAACAAAAAAACCTATAAGTCTAAGTTTTCCCTTTATTTGATTCCAGGGACGCTAAAACTTATAGGTATAAATATTTATTAGGTGCATATTTCTCCCATGCCTGTATTACCACTTTACTTCCGCATGGTTCTTATACTCTACATATTGCCATTATGAGCCTGCACTTTCGGCATACTCTTGGTATGCTGTCACACTCCGCACTACCATCACATTCTCGCCGTGCCGTCATATTCCTGCACCACTGCTGCATTCCCGCTATGCTGTCACACTCCTGCACTGCCGTCACGCTACCATCGCATTCCCCTATACCGTCACATACCTACGCCTCACGTCCATCCTTCATCAACTGCCTGATCATATTCCTATTAAAAGTCATATGCATCATCATGGCGGTTTTTGCGCCGATTGGGTCGTGCTCTGCGATGGCGTCCGTCACGGCCCGATGGGTCATGATGGTCTCATCGGTCAGCTTTTTATGGGTTACATTGACAAACATAAGGACAGCCGTATCAATAATAGGGATCAGCTGTTCCACCACCTTATTCTTGGAGCATTCAGCCACACAGGTATGAAAGGCGATGTCGTCTTCTATGTAACTGTCTCCAACCTTTATTTTCCGTTCCACGCTGTCACACAGGTTCCTCAGTTTCTCCACATCCTCCTCCGTTGCATTGAGGGCCGCCATCTCTGCGATTCCCGGCTCCAGTATAATGCGGACATTTACCAAATCCAGGGCCAGGGCCATCTTGTCCTCCACAGCCCCCAGGCCCAGGGGGTCCATGTCCACCGGCGTGGTGCTGACCACATACGTACCGGATCCTCTCCTGACTTCCAGGATTCCTCTGGAAATCAAAAGCTTCACCGCCTCCCGGATGGTACTCCTTCCCACGCTGAACCTGTCTCCCAGCTCAAATTCATTGGGAAGCTTAGCTCCTACGGCTATGGGCGTGTCCAGTATATACTGGTATATCTGCTCCTGAACCTGCTCTGCCAGCAGTTTATTTTTCAGATTGGACAGTTCTCCTTTGTTGGCCTTCTGCATTTTCCTAAAGACATCCTTTCCCGGTTATTGCCGTGTGATCGAATCCTTTTCATTCTAACACATTTTAAACCGGTTTACAAATACATGCATGAATGCGCAACTATCCATCCGGCAGCCCAAAAGACTTTCATCACCCGGCTCCGGCATCTGTCTAACAAGAATGCCCGGAACTATATACGGAAATTTAATGTACCTTGGCTTCCTCTCTCAGCAAAAACACATTCCCATCCATATCATAGAACTGAAACATGCTGCCATAAGGCATTTTCATAATATCTCCGGCCCTGACGCCCCTTTCCTTCATTTCCCTATGGGCATTCTCCAGGTCACTGGTGCATAAAATAACAGATGGATGGCCTACATTCACATCCGGGTTCTGAGCCTTCATTTTTTCTTTGTCATAGAGAACAAAGGATGTTCCGCCTCCGTATTCCGGCCCCACTTCCAGCCATTTCTGATCAGCACCCATCTGCTGTTCCAGGCGCACGATGAATCCCATCTTTTCTGTCCAGAAATTCCTGGCCTCATTCTGATTTTTCACATACAGCGTTATCTTTCCAATAGAGTCTATCATGATTCACATTTCCTCATTTCTGCTTTCCTTTTACTATAAATAATTCCCAGCAAACAAGATTTTCATTCGGAACAAGGAAGAAAAGAAAAAGCAGCAGCTCCTCCGGATAATATTCCAGAAAAGCTGCCGCTGCTAAACTATTGAATCTTCATATGCCATATGCTATTTGTCACTGTACTTATTGCATATCTTTACCACCAGACCGCTTAAGGCAAGCAGGGCCATGGCATTGGGTATAACCATCAGACCATTAAAGAAGTCCGCCAAATCCCATACCAGCTCCAGCTTCAAAGCAGAACCGATTATGATACAAACCACTACTAATAAGGAATAAATCTTTGCCGCGCCATCGCCAAACAGATGCTTCGCATTGATAAGGCCAAAGAAATGCCAGCCCAGAATCGTAGAGAAAGCGAAGAACAAGAGGCATACTGCAACGAATACAATACCAAAGGTACCAAATCCTCTCATGAAAGCCGCCTGTGTAAGAGCGGTACCGTTCTTGCCAGACTCAAGAGCGCCTGTGGTCAGTACGGAAAATACAGTCAGGTTAAGGATTACAAATGTATCGATAAATACGCTGATCATAGCGCAAAGTCCCTGCTTATGAGGATTCTCAGCAGTAGCCCTTGCATGTGCGTGAGGTGTGGAACCCATACCAGCCTCGTTGGAGAAAAGGCCTCTGGCAACACCGAAACGGATGGCTTCTTTTACTGCAATACCTGCGCCTGCGCCTAATACTGCCTGAGGATCAAATGCGCCTACGAAAATCATCTTAATAGCTGCAGGAAGATTCGTAATATTCATGATAATAAGAATCAGGCTTCCCACAATATACACGCCTGCCATAACAGGAACTACTTTCTCAACAACGGATGCAAGCCTCTGTGTTCCACCCAGGAAAACAAATGCCGCTACGGCCGCTATGATAACGCCTATGATAACCGGAGAGATGGTAATGTTAAATGCTCCAAAAGCCTCTGTAAATGCAGCGCCGATTGAGTTCGCCTGAACCATGTTGCCCATGAATCTCAGTGCAAGCACAATAAAGATTGCAAACAATCCTGCAAGAACCTTGCCAAGAGTGCCCTTGAAAGCTGCCTTTATGTAATAAACAGGACCGCCGGTCACCTCACCATTTACCTCAGTCTTAAAGTTCTGGGCCAGAGTTGCCTCTGCATAAATGGTTGACATACCAAAGAACGCACTTACCCACATCCAGAAGATAGCACCAGGTCCGCCTCCTAAAAGAGCTGTGGCAGCACCTGCCAGGTTACCGGTACCAACCTGGGCTGCAATTGCGGTTGCAATTGACTGGAACGGTGTCATCTCACCCTTTTCGTGCTTCTCACCATTAAGGCTGAGGTGCCCGAATACCAGTTTCCAGCCTTCCGTAAACTTTCTGACCTGGATGAACCTCAGGCGGATCGTGTAATAAATTCCGGTGCCGCACAGAAGAACAATCAGCAGAAAACTCCAGAGAAAACTGTTACCTTTTGCTACGAGATTTGTAATAACGTCCATTCCTAATTCCCCCTATACGTTTAATTGGCCGCATATAGCGGCATTCATATTTGTGCTGATATAATCAGCGCTCCAAAGAGCGGGATGTAAACATACAATAGGGACACCCACCATAGATGGGAAAGTATGCCTCCCTTTTGCCTGTGAGCATGGAAGATTTTATGGACGCTTATATCTGTCCTGCGCTCACGCGCTCTCACAGAATCTCCCTGGAGTTTTCCTGATTTCTCCAGCATGGTACTCCCCTATTCATAAAGGAAAAAACTATACCTACGCTGTTAAAAAAAGGAATTTTTATAGATTGTTTTTATTTTATCATACTTTACCTATAAATTCAATAATTATTTATCTAGTTTTTAGAGAATTTTAGTTAATTTTATACTTTTTTAAAATTTATCGCACTTTCAGCTTGACAAGGTATTTGTGATATGTAAATAAAAATGGAAAAAGCTGAGTTTCCTGTATTTCAGGATTCCCAGCTTTTATATTTGCGATTATATGATTTCTTATGAGATGTGGGGGGGGGGGGGGAATTCCCCCACAAGGGTAGCCGTAGCAGGGGGAAACACATCAAAACACACCGGGTTCACTTGTTTAAATTCCTACAAAAAACG
>JAJQEA010000264.1 GCA_021201905.1 Clostridia bacterium | reverse complement strand
CTCCCATCCCACACCCTCTGCCCCATATCCCAATACCGCGTCCCCCTATATCCATCCTCGCCAGTCAGCGCTCCCGGCCCTCTTTCTTAATTATTGCAGAATTATTTTGTCGATATCCGTTGTTTCCTGCCGTTTCCTATGCTAAAATATGAAAATGTGAATTTATATCGTGAAAGAAAAGGAGAAGCAGGATATGGCCGCTATTACCAATGACTGGCTGGGGCCCTTGAGCAGCGAGTTTAAGAAGCCCTATTATAAAGAACTGTACAAGACAGTAAAGCATGAATATGAGACCAAAAGGGTGTTTCCCGAACCCGATGATATCTTCAACGCGTTTGCGTTTACACCGCTGGCGGACGTGAAGGTAGTGATTCTGGGGCAGGACCCTTACCACAATTACGGCCAGGCCCACGGCCTGTGTTTTTCGGTAAAGCCGGATGTGGATATTCCTCCCTCACTGGTGAACATTTACCAGGAGCTTCACGATGATTTGGGGTGTTATATACCGAATAACGGTTATCTGAAAAAATGGGCTGACCAGGGTGTCATGCTGTTAAATACAGTGCTCACGGTGAGAGCCCATCAGGCCAATTCCCACCGGGACATTGGATGGGAGAAGTTTACGGATGCAGCCATAAGCATTCTTAACCAGCAGGACAGGCCTATGGTGTTTATTTTATGGGGACGTCCGGCCCAGGCTAAGAAGGCGATGCTGAATAATCCCAGGCATTTAATCCTGGAAGCGCCCCATCCAAGTCCATTGTCGGCTTCCAGGGGGTTTTTGGCAGCAGGCCTTTCAGCAAGACCAATGCATTTTTGACAGAGCACGGCCTTACGCCTGTTGACTGGCAGATTGAGAATGTATAAAACAGGTATAGGGATTGGCAAGAATACATAAAATGCACAGCAGGCAGGGGTCCCTGCAGCAGGACGGCTGCAAGGGCGGGATGCCGAAGGCGTCAGGGAATGGAGCCTGTCTGCGGTAAGGAGAATTTATGAGTTTAGTTGAAGTGTTAAAGATCATTGTACTGGGAATTGTGGAAGGGTTTACGGAGTGGCTTCCCATCAGCAGCACGGGCCATATGATTCTGGTGGATGAAATCATACGCCTGAACCAGCCGGACGCGTTTAAGGACGTATTCCTGGTGGTGATTCAGCTGGGGGCCATTCTGGCCGTGGTGGTTATGTATTTCCATAAGCTGAATCCCTTCAGCCCCACCAAGACCAGCCGGCAGAAGGATGCCACCTGGGCTCTGTGGATTAAAATTGTCATTGCCTGTGTTCCGGCAGCCATTCTAGGGCTTTTGCTGGATGACTGGATGGAGGCCCATCTGTTCAATGCCTATGTGGTGGCAACGGCACTGATTGTATACGGCGTACTTTTTATTGTACTTGAGAACAGCAGCGTGTGTTCCAATCCCAGGTTTAACAAGGTGGGGCAGATTTCAGCCAAGATAGCGTTCCTCATTGGCATGGTACAGCTTCTGGCTTTGATTCCCGGAACCTCCCGCTCCGGTTCCACCATTCTGGGCGCCATGGTCTTGGGCTGTTCCAGGGCTGCCGCGGCAGAGTTTTCATTTTTCCTGGGAATCCCGGTTATGTTTGGAGCCAGTTTGTTGAAAATCGTGAAGTATTTTCTGGCGGGGAATGCGTTTACAGGACCACAGGTTTTTTATACGCTGCTGGGAATGCTGATTGCGTTTGTGGTTTCCATTTATTCCATCCAGTTCCTTATGAGCTATGTGCGCAAGCATGATTTTAAGTTCTTTGGATACTACCGGATTATCCTTGGCGTGATTGTGCTGGCATACTTTGGGATTACGGCGCTGGCCAGCTAGGTGCAAAAGCAGGAAGCTTGATCCTGAATTGCTCCTAAATAAAAAGGTGATTGACAGAACTAAAATAAAGAATAGAAATACAGGATAAAAATACAGAACCGAAATACAGATAAAAAAAGGGCTCTGCCATGCTGATGGATTGTGCATGGCAGAGCTCTTTTTTACAGCTTGTAAATTTGTTTGAGTCATGGTATGGTGTTAATCCAGATTATCCGCAATCTCGTACAGCAGCCGCTCCGTATCGTCCCAGCCCAGGCAGGGATCGGTGATGGATTTGCCGTAGCAGTGTTCCCCGATTTTCTGGCTGCCGGGCTCGATGTAGCTCTCAATCATGAGGCCCTTGACCAGATTCTTTATATCCCCAGAATGACGGCGGCTGTGGAGCACTTCCTTGGCAATACGGATTTGCTCATGGTACTGCTTGTTGGAGTTGGCGTGGTTGGTGTCTACGATACAGGCCGGATTCTGCAGCCCCCGCTTGTGATACAGGTCAAATAAAAGCTTCAAATCCTCGTGGTGGTAGTTGGGGTTGCACTGGCCCCTCTTGTTTACGGCACCGCGCAGGATGGTATGGGTCAATGGATTGCCGGGGCACTGTACTTCAAAGCCGCGGAAGATAAAGTCGTGGGGAAGCTGGGCAGCCACCACGGAATTCAGCATGACGGTCAGGTCGCCGCTGGTGGGGTTCTTCATGCCTACGGGCACATCGCAGCCGCTGGCCACCAGCCGGTGGAACTGGTTTTCCACGGAGCGGGCGCCTACCGCCACATAGGACATCATGTCCGAGAGATAGTTCATGTTTTCAGGATAAAGCATTTCATCTGCGGTGGAAAAGCCTGTCTCCCGCAGCACCCGCATGTGCATATGGCGGATGGCCAGTATTCCTTCAAACATATCAGGCCGCTTCTCAGGATCGGGCTGGTGAATCATTCCCATATATCCCTCGCCGGTGGTTCTGGGCTTGTTGGTGTAGACACGGGGAATGATGATTAGCTTGTCCTTTGTCTTTTCCTGGACGTTCACAAGGCGTCCGGCATAATCACACACAGATTCCTCATTGTCAGCGGAGCAGGGGCCGATGATGACAACAAACTTGCTGCTCTCACCGGTAAATACCTTTTTTATTTCCTCGTCCCTTGCATGTTTGATTTCTGCCAGCTCAGGGGCCAGCGGGAATTGCTCCCGGATTTCTGCCGGAGTAGGCAGCTTATTGATGAATGTGAATCCCATTTCTTCGTCCTCCCATTATGTAAACACCAGACTGTGGTGTAAGATACATTTCAATGCTTCATTATAGTATAGAAAGCCGGATTCGTAAATAGTGAATCCCACGAAAATATTGACAATAAGGCATTTTCCAAGTATAAATAGATACATGACTGGTGCAGGAGATTAACGTGTGAGATGAAGAATGATAAGAGACAGACAGCGGGAACCATAATGGCCCTGGTAGGAGGAACCTGCTGGGGTTTTTCGGGCTGCTGCGGGCAGTATTTATTTGAACAGAAGGGAATCGAGGCCCCGTGGCTGGTGGCTGTCAGGCTGTTTTTTGCGGGTATTATACTGGTGCTGACCGGGTTTAAGCTTCACGGAAGGGATAACCTGAGGGTGTTCCAAAAAAGGAGGGATACCATCCACCTGCTGGCCTTTGCCATTTTCGGCATTACCTTCTGCCAGTTTACCTATTTTATGGCAATCCAGGCTTCCAACGCGGGAACGGCAACCGTACTCCAGTACCTGTCGCCCATCCTGATTCTGGCAGTGGTGTGCATGCGGGAGCTGCGCCTTCCCAAGGGGCTTGAGCTGGCAGCCATCGGGCTGTCCCTCTTTGGCACCTTTGTCATTGGCACCCACGGGGACATACACTCCTTCCACATCACGGGGGAGGCCCTGTTCTGGGGGCTTCTGGCAGCTGTCAGCTCCATGATTTATACCATCATACCGGGGGGACTGATACTTAAGTATGATATATACCAGGTGCTGGGCTTCGGCATGTTCTTTGGCGGGATTGCCATGGGAGCCGTGGTGCGGCCGTGGAATTATGGGGTGGCATGGGACCCGGGCACCGTGGGAGCCCTGGCCGGCGTGGTGGTGGTGGGCACTGCCATTGCATTTGGGCTGTACCTTCAGGGCGTCAGCATGATTGGACCCTTAAAGGGAAGCATCATGGGAAGCGTGGAGCCGGTATCCGCGGTGGTCATATCCGTGTTCTGGCTGGGAACCAGGTTCACGCTGCCTGATTTTCTGGGATTTGCCCTGATACTGGGAGCCGTGTTTGTGCTCACCTTTGCACACCGCCCGGGATTGTCTGATTTCCGGGATTGACTCTTGACAAACCGGAAGAGTCTGTCTATAATGGTCATAATTTCATGAATTGGCTATGACGGGAACAAGTAGTAGCCTGCAGGAACAGACAGAAAGCAGCCGGAGGATGAGAGGCGCGTGGAATGCAGGCCATGAATACATCCCTGAGCTTCGCACCCAACGGCGCTGTTGCAGACAACAGGCTTAGTAGGCTGCGACGGGTCCTGCATCCGTTATCGTGCTAGAGTATACGGGCGCCGGTTTAGTGCCTGCCGCCAGTACTCGAAGAGGCAGGCAGCGCGAGCTGTCTGTGAACATCAGGTGGTAACACAGGGCTTACGGGCTTCGTCCTTTTGGATAAGGGCGGGGCTTTTTTTAGTTCAGGAAGGGGAATCCGCGGCTGCGGTACGCCCCGGGCCTCTGCTGCCTCTGTATAAAAAATGTAAGAATCAAGCCCTTGCATGAAAGCAGAAGTATGGTAAAATAAAGAAAGTAAGAAGAGGAGAGAATCACCATGCAGATTTACGAAGAACTGGTTGCCAGAGGCCTCATTGCCCAGGTGACCAACGAAGAAGAAATTAAGAAAATGGTCAACGAGGGAAAGGCCGTATTCTATATCGGCTTCGATCCCACAGCTGACAGCCTCCATGTAGGCCACTTCATGGCGCTCTGTCTGATGAAGCGCCTTCAGATGGCAGGCAACAAGCCCATTGTCCTGATTGGCGGAGGCACGGGCATGATTGGCGACCCGTCCGGACGTTCGGATATGCGTACCATGATGACCCCTGAAATCATCCAGCATAACTGTGACTGCTTCAAGAAGCAGATGAGCCGTTTCATCGATTTCTCAGAGGGAAAGGCCATGATGGTGAACAATGCGGAGTGGCTCATGGGACTTAACTATATCGAATTCCTCAGGGAAGTGGGTCCCCATTTTTTCGTCAACAACATGCTGCGGGCTGAGTGCTACAAGCAGAGGATGGAAAAGGGCCTGAGCTTCCTGGAATTCAACTACATGATTATGCAGAGCTATGACTTCTATGAGCTATTTAAGCGGTACGGCTGCAACATGCAGTTTGGCGGTGACGACCAGTGGAGCAACATGCTGGGCGGGACGGAGCTGATCCGCCGTAAGCTGGGCAAGGATGCCCATGCCATGACCATTACCCTGCTCCTTAACTCCGAGGGCAAGAAGATGGGCAAGACACAGTCCGGCGCCGTGTGGCTGGATCCTGAGAAGACATCCCCCTTTGATTTCTACCAGTACTGGAGAAATGTGGGTGACTCGGATGTGCTCAAGTGCCTGCGTATGCTTACCTTCCTTCCTCTGGAGCAGATTGACGAGATGGATAAGTGGGAAGGCAGCCAGTTAAACCAGGCAAAAGAGATACTGGCATTCGAGCTTACAAAGCTGGTGCACGGCGAGGAAGAGGCTTCAAAGGCCCAGGAAGGCGCCAGGGCTCTGTTCGCGGCAGGAGCCAGCACCGAGAACATGCCTACATTTGAACTGGCAGAAGAGGACTTTGCAGAGGGAACCATTGACATCTTAAGCATCCTTAACAAGTCCGGCCTGGCAGCCTCCCGTTCCGAGGCCAGAAGGAACGTGGAACAGGGCGGTGTGTCCGTGGACGGAAATCCGGTAAAGGATATCAAAGCCGTATTTTCCAGGGAACAGTTTGCCGGAGACGGCATGATCGTTAAGCGCGGCAAGAAGAATTTCAAGAAGATTGTATTGAAATAACGGCTGGCGGATGCGCCGGGAATTCACCCTGGATGTCATCATGAGTAGTCCAAAGGTTTGAGAGGAGGGTACCGGATGAGACGGTATATGTCTGTTAAGCGGTTAGGCGCGCTGGTCCTGGCGGCAGTGCTCAGTGTGTCGGCTGCGTTTGTCTCAGAGGCAGCGGCCTCGTTTAAGGCTGAGGTGCCTGTTACCCTGCATCTGGATGTTAACAGCAGAAGGACCACGATTTACGATGGATATTCGTCCTATCTGCTTGGGTACAGGGTATCGGAATACGATACGTTCACAGTTACAAAGGACAAAAGTGATGTGGACCTGAATGAAGTGACGCTGAATTATTATCTTGTCACCTATGGGGGCGAGACCCAGAAATATCTGGAGTGTACGGTGTACGGCTTAAAGGAAGGAACCCATTACCCTGTAATCCGGCCGGAGACCGTTGAAAAAGAGCGGTCCGCGGAGGGAGATTACAACTACCTGGATCAATGTTATATTGTAGAGTTCAGCTATCAGGATAAAAAGGAAAGCATGTATTACATGCTCCTTCCCGATGAGGACATGGGCATCTACCGGAACATCCTGCTGGGCAAGTGGAACAAGGACATGCGCGGCTGGAGGTATCTGTATCAGGATGAATACCTTACATCCTGGGCCATGATTAACGACAAGTGGTATTTTTTTGACACGAACGGTTATATGCAGACCGGCTGGCTGGAATACAAGGGTCAGTGGTATTATATGGACCCTGAAAACGGAGTGATGCAGACCAACCGCACCATTGACGGTTACCAGCTGAACAGCAGCGGCGTCAGAATCTGAGCCGGAAGGGTTTGGGTCTCTGAGTCCGGAAGCAGGGTTTCAGGCAGGAAAATGATAAAATAAAGGACGGCGGGGCAGCGTATACAGAGAGCGCTGCCCCGCCGTCCTTTATGAGGGTTTAAGAGGGGAATTCCGTATTCTTATGTATATCTTACCGGAACAATCTTACCGGAACAAAAGTCCCAGGTGTTCCAGCAGTATCTTGAGCCCCATAAGGATGAGAATGACGCCTCCTGCCAGCTCGGCCCTGGATTTATAGCGGCATCCGAATGCGTTGCCGGCCTTTACGCCTGCCACGGACAGCAGGAAGGTGACGCTTCCGATAAAGGATACAGCGGGGAGTATGTCAACATTCAGGAAGGCAAAGGTCACGCCCACGGCCAGGGCATCAATGCTGGTGGCAATGGCCAGCAGCACCATGTTTTTGGCGTCCAGGTCCGCGTTTGGACATTCATCTTCCTTGCTGAAGGATTCTTTTACCATGTTTGCGCCGATAATAACCAGCAGGATGAAGGCCACCCAGTGGTCGTAAGCCCGTATGGCCAGGCTGAAGCTGGAGCCCAGGAAATACCCGAAAAGGGGCATGGCGGCCTGGAAGCCGCCGAAGTACAGCCCCACCAAAAGGGCGCCCTTCCAGTTCGTTTTAGGCATGGCCAGGCCCTTACAGACAGATACCGCAAAGGCGTCCATGGACAGCCCCACGGCGATGACAAACAGTTCAGCTAATGACATAATGATTCCTCCCTGGTGATGTTTTAATATATGGATTGTGGTATAAAAAAAGACCCACCTACAGCCTTGGAATGCTGTAGATAAGTCTCATTGTTTCAAATAAAGCCAGATAGAAACTATCAGTATGTTGACCTTATTACATGCCCGGCAGGGCGGGGCATGCCAATTACTCCCTTATCACTTGCTCCATTTTAAAGGACGGGCCTGGAAATGTCAAGAAAATTCGCTGGTTTTCATGGCCTTTTAACCCATTGTAAAAAACACGGCCCTGTGATATAACTGATAAGAACGTATGCCATGGATTTGGCATGGAGAAAGAATGACACAGGGAGTTAACAGAAGATGAAAAAGTCTTATGAGATTGACATGACAAGCGGCCCGCTTCTGGGCAAAATCCTTTTATTTTCCATTCCTTTGATGCTGTCGGGCATATTGCAGCTGCTGTTTAATGCAGCGGACATCATCGTGGTGGGCCGTTTTGCCGGCAGCGGGGCTCTGGCGGCGGTGGGCTCCACATCTTCGCTCATCAACCTATTAATTAATGTATTCGTGGGACTCTCAGTTGGTGTCAATGTGCTGGTGGCCCGGTATTACGGGGCCCAGAAGGACAGGGATGTCAGCGAGACCGTCCACACAGCGGTGACCACCAGTATTGTGAGCGGCCTGATTCTGGTGGTGTTAGGAATCCTCCTGGCCAACCCCCTTCTGCGCCTCATGGGGACCCCTGAGGACGTCCTGAGCCAGTCGGTTCTCTATATGAGGATATACTTCCTGGGCATGCCGGTACTGATGGTCTACAACTTCGGCGCCGCCATCCTGAGGGCCATCGGGGATACCAGAAGGCCCCTGTATTTCCTCTTTGCCTCCGGCGTGGTGAATGTGTGCCTGAACCTGTTCTTTGTGATTGTGATGGGAATGGGTGTGGACGGCGTGGCCTGGGCCGCGGTTATCTCTGAGCACATCTCCGCATTTTTAGTCCTGAAGAGCCTGATGGGGGCTCCGGGAGCTCTGAAGCTGGATTTGAAGCAGCTGCGGATTTACCCGAAGAAGCTGAAACGAATCGTAAAAATCGGACTTCCCGCAGGCATGCAGGGAGCCATATTTTCCATTTCCAATGTACTGATCCAGTCCTCGGTCAACTCCTTCGGCTCCATTGCCATGGCCGGGAACACGGCATCCTCCAATATCGAGGGCTTTGTCTATACGGCCATGAACGCGGTGTACCAGACCAACTTAAGCTTTACCAGCCAAAATCTGGGAGGCAGGAAGTACGGCAGGATTAATAAAATCTTGTACATATGCCTGGGGGTGGTGACGGCCGTGGGCGTGACCCTGGGACTCACAGCCGTGGCCGCAGGAGACGGGCTTTTGCGTATCTATTCCTCAGACCCTGAGGTGCTGCGCTACGGTATGCTGAGGCTGGAGATCATCTGCGGAACCTATTTCCTGTGCGGAATCATGGACTGCATGGTGGGAAGCCTGAGAGGGCTGGGGTATTCCATTATCCCCATGTTTGTATCCCTCACAGGGGCATGCGGCTTCAGGGTGCTCTGGGTATTCACCGTATTTGCGGCGTACCGTTCCCTGGACGTGCTGTACCTGTCCTATCCTGTCTCCTGGGCCATCACAGCCCTTGCCCATATGGTGACATTCCACAAGATTCGGCGCAAGATCCCGAGGAAGGACGCTGTCCCCATGTAGCCTGTACTTCTGTGATACATGATTGATAAACTTTGATAGAAAGGGAATATTCCGAAATATGCTGTTTAGTTCACTGACTTTTGTATGGTTTTTCCTTCCGGCCCTGGCCCTGATATACTATATAGCGCCGGGGAGGAAGCTTAAGAACGGGGTTCTGCTCATAGCCAGCCTTGTGTTTTACAGCTGGGGTGAACCACGGTATGTGGTCCTGGTGATGTTGTCCATCCTGCTCAACTACGGGTTTGGCCTGGCGCTGGATGGCTGCGGGGATAGGAGAGGGCTTAAGAAGGCGGTATTTGTCCTGAGCATCCTGGTCAACCTGGGGCTTTTGGGGTATTTTAAATACTTCAACTTCTTCCTGGAACTGGCCATGTCCCTTCTGGGGCGCCAGGGCTTTACGCCAAGGGATATCGCGCTGCCCATCGGCATATCGTTTTACACCTTCCAGTCCATCTCCTACCTGGCGGATACCTTCCGGGGGGAGAATCCCGCCCAGAGAAATGTGTTTCGCCTGGCGCTATATATCTCGTTGTTTCCCCAGATACTTTCCGGCCCCATTGTCAAGTACCATGAGCTGGAACCGCAGATAGGGGACCGGCAGGAAAGCCTGTCCATGCATGCCTACGGCGTCAAGCGTTTTGTGTACGGACTGGTGAAGAAAATGGTATTTGCCAACATGTTCGGACAGGTGGTGGACCGCATGTTTGACCTGCCCCTGGAACAGCTGGGCACGGTTACGGTATGGCTGGCCGTGATTCTGTACAGCTTCCAGATTTACTATGATTTCTCCGGGTATTCCGACATGGCCATCGGCCTGGGCAGGATGTTCGGCTTTACCTACAAGGAGAACTTCAATTATCCCTATCTGTCGGCCTCTGTCAGCGAGTTCTGGAGGCGCTGGCATATCTCCCTTTCCACCTGGTTCAGACAGTATCTGTACATTCCCCTGGGAGGAAACAGGAAGGGTCTGGCGCGCACCTGCGTGAATCTTTTCCTGGTATTCCTGGCAACGGGACTGTGGCACGGGGCCAGCATGAACTTCATATGCTGGGGCGTATATTACGGCATTCTCATTGTGGCGGAACGGCTGTGGCTTGGAAGGATTCTGGAAAAAAATCCTCTGAAATTCCTGAATCATCTGTATACCCTGGGGGCAGTGGCAGTGGGCTGGCTGCTGTTTCGGGTGGATACCCTGCACAATGGAAAGATACTGTTAAAGGCAATGCTGATACCCGGCAGGGGACTGTGGAATCCGCGGATTTTCGCGGATAACCACATCCTGTTTCTGCTGGTGCTGGCAGTGGTATTCTGCGGGCCCATCCAGCAGCTGATGCCCCGTCTCAGGGCGCGTCTGTTCGACGAGGAGAGCATCACCGCGGCGGATGTGGCTGTGATGGCGGCGCTTTTGCTGCTGGGGACCCTTCTCATGGTCAGCAGCACCTATCAGGCTTTTATTTATTTCAGATTTTAGTCCATATGGAAAGTGAGCAGTACCTATGATGAAAAAGATTATGATTGCGGGGTTCTGGGCCCTGCTTCTGATACCCAATCTGCTGTTTCCCTTTGTGAAGGGAAGCGGCCAGACAGGCACCGGGGAAAACAGGAACCTGGCAGAGTTTCCCGTGTTTTCAGCGGATACATACGAGGCATATCCGGCTGCGGTCAACAGCTATATCAATGACCACGCGGCATTCAGAAACCTGTTTCTGAGCATGAATTCCATGATTAACTTAAAGCTGTTCGGCTATGCGGATTCCCAGGACGTGATTGTGGGAAGGAATGGCTGGTACTTTTTCGCAGGGGGCATGAGCCTGTATGACGCTTTGGGAACCCAGCCCTTTTACCCTGACGACGCTGCCTGGATTGGCGGCCAGGTTATAAAGGCGGCCGGATATTATGAGAGCCGGGGCATACCCTTTCTCATGATGATTGCTCCCAATAAGGAAGGAATCTACAGGGAATATATGCCGGATGCATATAAGCGGGTCTGGGATGGAAACCGGCCAGGACAGCTGGAGGATTACATCCGGGAGCACTCGGATGTGACGGTTCTGGACCCCAGGGAGTACTTTAACACGAACCGGGATTATGTGTGGTATTATAAGACGGATACCCACTGGAACAGCGCGGGAGGATATGCGGCAGGCCAGATGCTCATAGAGGCATTGGGAGGGACGCCTGTGCCAATAGAGGATGTACAGGTGGATTATATCAAGGGAGCCCCGGGAGACCTGGCAAATCTGTTCCACCTGCCTGAAAAATACTGCGATAACCAGATTGCCCTTGTAAGGGGGTATCACGAAGACCTTGAGGTAGAGGTGCAGGATGTAAACGGGGATAAGAATATTGTCCATACAAGTACGCCCGGGGCGCCGGATAAGCGCCGGATTGCCGTAATACGGGATTCCTTTGGGACAGCCCTCATGGATTTCCTGCCCAGGTATTTTGCCAATGTGGACTTTTATCACTGGCAGGCCTTTGACCGGTCCCTTCTGGAGGAGAACCCTCCGGATGCAGTGGTATATCTGATTGTGGAACGGGACCTGACCCGGATACCCCAGGATGTGGGGAAGATGGTGCCGGAAGAATAAAGAATCAAACGAATGGAAAGGAGAAGGAGAATCATGAAGATACTTAATTACGGTTCACTGAACATAGATTACACCTATAGTGTGGACCACTTTGTCAGGGGCGGGGAGACCATGTCCTCGGAAGAAATGAATGTGTTTTCAGGCGGCAAGGGACTGAACCAGTCCATTGCCCTGAGTAAAAGCGGGGCGGAGGTATGGCACGCGGGGGCCATTGGCACCGGGGACGGGGATTTTCTCATCTGTCAGTTACAGGAAGCCGGGGTGAATACGGAGTATATATCCGTGCTGGATGGAAAGACCGGCCATGCCATCATCCAGAAGGCAAAGGACGGAGGCAACTGCATCCTTCTCTACGGGGGCGCCAACCAGCGGATTACCAGGGAAATGGTGGATGGGGTCATGGACCACTTTGAGAAGGGGGACTACCTGGTATTGCAGAATGAAATCAGCGAGATTGGCTATATCATGGAGAGAGCCCATGAAAAAGGCATGATTCTTGTGTTCAATCCCTCGCCCATGGACGATAAAATCAGTACCTATCCCCTGGAATACGTGGATTATTTCCTGTTAAATGAGATTGAGGCGGGAGATATCTGCGGGGAGCAGGGCAGCGGTGAGGAGCTGCTCCAAAAGCTTTCAGACAAATTCCCTGAGGCAAAAATAGTTCTGACACTGGGCGGGGACGGCTCCCTTTACAGGGACGGTGAGCGAATCCTGACACAGGGAATCTACAAGGTTCCCGTGGCGGATACAACGGCCGCAGGAGATACATTTACCGGTTTCCTCATTGGCGGACTGGTACAGGGACTGGATGTGGGAGAGGCCCTTGACCTGGCGGCCAAGGCAGCCGCGATAGCGGTTTCACGTCCGGGAGCAGCCCCCTCTATACCCTCCAGGGAAGAAGTGGAAGCATTTAAGGGATGATTACGACAGATAAAAAGTAAATAACAGGAAAAAAGATACCTGTATCCGGTGGGAATAGGTATCTTTTTTTGAAAAAAATCTGAATATTTAAACAATTAATACAAATAAAAGGTTAAGATGTGTATTGAAACGGAAACAATTGTAATAAAATGGATTAAAATATTAATAAACTAAAAAAATAATAAAAAACTCAAAAAAGTGTTGACAAATGCGGGGGCATTTACTATAATAAAAATAATAAAAGAATAGAGAACAAAAGATTTCAAGGAACTGTAGACAATCAGTTCACAAGTAATAAAATCCAAGCAAAGGAGGTACGGACCGCCAAAGACTTAAATTTTGTTTCATTTATAACTTAAAGAAATTTAATTATAAATGAGACCAGGAAAAACCAATCTACCAAAGTGAAACGCTCAAACAGAAACGTAATTTTAAGAAATTGATTTAAAGAAACAAGAATCCAATCGGTTGGTAAACAATTCAAGAAGTAGCAAGTTTTTCATGAGTTAAAGAAGTTTATATGTGAATGGGTAAGTTCATAGACAGATAATTTAATAAACGAAATACAAGTTATATAGATTGAATGTTTTAAGAGCAATTGCAGTTATTTAGAGAAATGAATTAAAGATACAGACTGTTGAATGAAGCATTTATAAACAAATGAATGATTGAATTTGTAACACTATCTCAAGAGTATCAGAAAAATTATATTCGGTTTAGTGGTATGATGAGAAAGTATTATTAGAACGAAGGATGATACCGGATAGTAAAGAAAAAGCAATAAAAGAAATGAATCAGACATAAGTGAAGAAATGCAGAAGTAGGAGCGAAGTAACGGAACGTAGAATGGTGTAACAACTTAATATAGAAAAGCCAGAAATAATTAAAAGAATTGTTTCGGAAAAGTGAGGTTTAGTCCAATGGACGAAATAGTTAGAAGACGGATATCGTAATCTGCGAACGTGGTTAGTCAAAGATTCGATATCCGTCTTCATGTTTTTATTTGGATTCATGAAGGGCTATGGGGAGCATTGGGGAGAGCAGGACTGGATGGCGCAGCCGGATGGGGCAGGCGCTTTTTTTGTTTTAAAATCCCCTTCCCGTAGCCCATACCTTAGAGTCCCTCCAAATCAAAGGGAGGAGTGTATTCTTCTCTGGCACTGCTTTTTTCCTGCATGAAGCCCTGTGTGAGTCCCAGCCGGATGGCGGCATCCACCACCTTGTGGTATTCGTATGAGGTGATACGGCGGTTTAGTTCCGGGAATTCCAGGTTTCTGATGTAGGGAGTGTACTGGCTCATAAGGCTAATCATATACCGGCCCCGGGGCAGATTGCCGCTTATCCATTCCAGCGGGGCAATGGAATCATGGCGTTGTCCTGGCAGGACCATGTGGCGGATGATGACGCCCTTTGCCAGCAGCCCGGGAGACGCGGACTGGTAAACCGGGGCGCCGGTCTGTTCGATCATCTGACGGATGGCGGCAGAGGCAGTCTCAAAATAGTCCTTTGCCCGGGAATATCTCCAGGCCAGACGGTTATCATAGTACTTGAAGTCAGGCAGCCATATGTCCACATAATCCTTTAATGCCGTTACCGTCTCCACCCGCTCATAGCCGCCGCAGTTATAGACCACGGGTATGGTTAGCTTAAAACGTACCTGGTCCAGGGCCGAGATAATATGAGGCAGGTACTGGGTGGGCGTTACCAGGTTTATGTTATATGCCCCCTGGTCCTGGAGGCGGAGGAATGCCTGGGCCAGCTCCGTTGCTGTCAGCTCCCGGCCGAAATGTCCGCTGCTGATTTGGTGATTCTGGCAGAAGCAGCAGCCCAGGGTACAGCCGGAGAAGAAGACGGTGCCGCTGCCGCCGGAATCCGAATGGGCGCCGCCGGGCGCTGTTAAACTGCCGCCGGAATCCACAGAACCGCTGATGCAGGGCTCCTCCCAGTGGTGGAGGGCGGCCCTGGCAGCCGTAAGGACATCGCCGCAGCCGCAAAAGCCTGGGGCGAGGCTGCGGTCGGCTTTGCACATCCTGGGGCAGAGACTGCAGCTTCGGTACGTGTCAAAGGAAAGGATATCAGGTGTATTCATGTCGGTTAAATCCCCCTATATGGTGTAATCCTGCTGTTCGGGCAGGCGGTGCTGCTCCCGGTACTCCTTGGGGGAAACACCGTACTCCTTTTTGAATGCCCTGAAAAAGCTGGTGTAGTCCTTGAAGCCGTACTGGAGATACACATGGCTGATGGGCTGGTCGGACAATATGGCGTTTTTGCTGGCGTGAAGCCGCTTTTTCAGGATGTACTGGTGGAGGGGAATGCCCATGTTATC
The DNA here is from genome assembly GCA_021201905.1 of Clostridia bacterium. Lineage (GTDB taxonomy): Bacteria > Bacillota > Clostridia > Lachnospirales > Lachnospiraceae > Enterocloster. The sequence continues at coordinate 10,056 of JAJQEA010000264.1, read as the reverse complement.
CTTGAATATGTGGGAGATATGGTATTTGCTCACATAGAAAAAGGACGACAGGCTGTCCAGGCTCAGGTCCTCCTCCAGATGCCGGTTGATGTAGTCACAGATGTTCAGGTACAGGACATTTTCATAGACAGCTGATTTCTGGTGCAGGCTGTCATAGAGAAGGCGGTTCACATATACCAGGAAGGAGACCGCCATGAGCTCTGATACAAGCCGGTGGAAGGAGCGTCCCCCCGCAAGCTCCTCCATCAGGTCGGTCAGCTTTCCCTGAATCTCCTGGGTGGTAATGGTGTCTGTGCGGAACCGGTAGGCCTGGTGGCTCTGGGCATAGTCAAAACAGTAGGTCAGTTCTTCGTCGGTCTGGCGCAGCTTCTTATGGTAATCCTGATTCAGCCAGAATACAAACCTGCGGTAGGGTTTATCATAGGAAAGGAACCGGGGATAATGGGGCGTATCAGGGGGAATCAGCAGACAGTCCCCGTATTCCAGCTGATAGCTTTTATCACCGATGTGGTATTCCACATTGCCTTCCAGGAAAAAATAGAACTCGTAGTAGTCATGTTCATGGGCATCCACGGATTTAAGCGCAGTGTCATTGTAATAGAAGAGTTCAAAGTCTCCGGACTGCATGTATTGCCGTGTGTTAAAGTCCATGGACAGCTGTTTTTTCACGGGAGTCCCTCCTCTCGGGAAACATGGTTTGTCATGATTTTATTCCCATATTAGCATGAAACAACAACATTTGCAATATGGACGGCAAGTATCACTATGGACGGAAAATGGGTTTCTGTTATAATAAAACCATAGGTTAGGGAACGTAAAACAACACTTATTAGGAGGAGTTTACACATGAAATTATCATTCAGATGGTACGGGGAAGACGACAAGGTAACACTGGAGAACATCCGCCAGATTCCGGGCATGCAGTCCATCGTTACGGCTGTATACGATGTTCCTGTAGGCGAGGTGTGGAGCAGGGAGAGCATTGCGAAGCTTAAAAAGCAGGTAGAGGATGCCGACCTGGGCTTTGACGTCATTGAGAGCATTCCTGTCCATGAGGATATAAAGCTGGGCAAGGCTGCCAGGGACAAGTACATTGACAATTACTGTGAGAACATCCGCCGTGTTGCGGAGGCAGGCGTAAAATGTATCTGCTACAATTTCATGCCTGTATTTGACTGGACCAGGACCCAGTTAGACCATGAGCTGGCTGACGGCTCCACTTCCCTGGTGTACTATCAGGAGCAGGTGGATGCGGTGAATCCCCTTAACAGCGACAGCGACCTGACACTTCCGGGATGGGATTCCTGCTATACAAAGGACGGCCTTAAGGCTGTAGTGGAGGAATACCACAACCTGACAGAGGAGAATCTGTGGGATAACTTAAAATATTTCCTGGAGCGCATTATTCCGGTTGCGGCTGAGTGCGACGTGAACATGGCAATCCATGAGGACGACCCATGCTGGAGCATCTTCGGCCTTCCAAGAATCATTACCTGCGAGGAGAACCTGGATAAGTTCTTAAAGCTGGTGGATGACAGTCACAACGGAATCACACTGTGCACCGGTTCCCTGGGCTGCTCCGCCAAGAATGATGTGGTAAGACTGGCCGGCAAGTACGCCGCCATGGGAAGAATCCACTTCGCACATCTGAGAAATGTGGCTGTGCTGGACAATGGCTTTGAGGAAAGAGCGCACCTGTCCTGCTGCGGTTCCCTGGATATGTTCGGAATCGTAAAGGTCCTGGTGGAAAATGGTTTTGACGGCTATGTGAGACCTGACCACGGACGTATGATTTGGGGAGAGACAGGAAGAGCCGGATACGGCCTGTATGACAGAGCGTTAGGCGCTACCTACCTCAATGGCCTGTTCGAGGCTGTGGAGAAAATGAGCAGATAATGCTCCGGCCCCAGGTCCGTACAGCATAAAATCAGACAAAACACAAAATAAATCAGGAAAGGGCCGGGAAGAAATTTCTCAGGCCCTTTTTGTCCATCAGCCGGTGAGGATGAATGGGAAGAGAATGAGAGGAGGAAGGAAAGGTGGTATTGGGCACGGATTTAACGGGAAAGATGGCGGTGGTGACCGGCGCTGGGGGAATCCTCAGCGGCATGTTTGCCAGGACGCTGGCGCGGGCCGGCGCTGCGGTTGCACTTCTGGACATAAATTTGGAGGCGGCTGAGGAGACAGCCAGGGACATACGGGAGGCGGGGGTACGGCAGCTGCCTACAGAGTGGATGTCATGAATAAGGAGATGCTGGAGAGCGTTCACGCCAGGGTGCTGGCCCAGTTGGGACCATGTGACATCCTGGTAAACGGTGCGGGAGGCAATCAGGCCAGAGCCAATACGTCTAAGGAATATTTTGAGATGGGGGATATCGAAGCCGATGTGGCCACGTTCTTTGATATGGAGTATAAGGGCGTCCAGGGCGTGCTGGATTTGAATTTTTTAGGAGGGTTTCTCACCTGCCAGGTCTTTGCCAAGGATATGGTGGGGCGGGAGGGATGTAATATCATCAACATCTCCTCCGCCAGCGCAGCCAGGCCTCTGACCAGAATACCCGTATACAGCGGGGCTGTGGCGGCTCTCAGCAATTTTACCCAGTGGCTGGCCGTACATTTTGCAAAGGCCGGAATCCGGGTCAACGCCATCGCGCCTGGCTTTTTTGTGACCAGACAGAATGAGAGCCTTCTCTATGAGGAGGACGGGAAACCAGCGGCCAGGACAGCCAAGGTGCTGGCCGCTACCCCCATGGGGCGGTTCGGTAAGCCGGAGGAGCTGGGCGGAGCCCTCATGTTCCTGCTCAACAATGAGGCAGCCGGTTTTATCACCGGAATCATACTTCCGGTGGACGGCGGGCTTTCGGCGTATTCCGGGGTGTGACGGCTGAGGGGGTTACTTCCTGTAAAGATATTTAGGCAGTCCGTTCTCCATGATGTGGTCCGGCTGCCCCTGAATCAGGGGAAGGGCATAGTCCAGGAATTCCGGTCCGATGTCGGAGCCTCCCGCCGTGATCCATTCCACGGGAAAGGATTTTTCGCGGTTACATACATTGCCGACCTCTGTAAGTCCATATTCAAGTTCATATCCGGGCCCTGACAGGCGGGAACAGGTAACCATTTTGCCGGTTTCTCCCTGCAGGGCCTTTTCTACTGCCCTTCGGCCGGAGCGCTCTGCCTCCTGTGCATCGGCGGCAGAGGCCAGAAGGCTGCTGCAGCGCTGGTTTACGTTCAGCTCCACAGAGCGGACCTTTACACAGAAACGGTTGCGGACGTAGCTTTCCAGTATCTTGGCGCAGCCCGTGAGCATCTTGTGGCCGAAGGTGTCAATCTGGGCATCGTTGGTGTATTCACAGATAAAACGGCCTTTTTTGTCGTGTATGCCTTCGGACACGCAGATTACCACATTGGGCTGGCGGGACAGGGCCTGCTCCACGTCCATAAAAAACTGTTCCATGGAGAAGGGCACCTCCGGCATATAAATAAGAAGGGGATTGTCGCCGGGATATTTTCTGGCCAGGGCGCTGGCAGCCGTCACCCAGCCTGCATGGCGTCCCATCAGCTCCACGATGGTGACAGCCGGCTGCTGGTACACGGAGGCGTCCAGGGAAATTTCACGGACCGTGGAGGCCACATACTTGGCGGCGCTTCCGTATCCGGGGGTATGGTCTGTCACAGGCAGGTCGTTATCTATGGTCTTTGGCACTCCTATGAAGGAGATGGCTTCGCGGCGGATCCGGGCGCACCGGGAGAGCTTGTCAACCGTGTCCATGGAATCATTTCCGCCGATATAGAAACAGGCGCCTATGTTCATGGCTGTGAATTTTTCAAATAAAAGGCTGTAAACCGGCGCATCCAGGTTTTCAGGCAGCTTGAACCGGCAGGAGCCAAGATAAGCGGCCGGAGTCTGCCTGAGCAGGCTGAGGTCCTCACGGCTCAGAAGCGACAGGTCCGTGACGTGGCCTGAGAGAAAGCCTTCAATACCGTTTACCATGCCGTATACATGATCCACCTCTTCCGGACGGGCCATGCCCTCTGCAATGACTCCATATAAGCTGGCGTTAATGACGGCTGTGGGGCCGCCGGACTGGCCCACCAGGATGTTTTTTTTCATAATCATTCTCCTCGCTGTAATGTTTCATGGTCAAACACGGTCAAGTATATAATAAACAGACATACAACGCAAGCCTTACTGTTGTGAACATGCATAGAAAATTGCTGCAATTTTGTAGAATATGCCCATTGAAAAAGATATACGACTGTGATAATCTGTATACAGATTTAAAAAGTTGTATACAAGTAGTAAAGAACAAATACAAACTCAAATGAAAGAAAGCCAAGTTTAAAGGAGGAAGCAAGATAATGGATATTCGCTATTCTGCAAATTAGAGGGATGTTAAGCGTTACACCACCCAGGAGCTGAGGGATGAGTTCCTGATTCAGAACCTGTATGTGGCCAATGAGGTAGTGGCTGTGTATTCACATGTGGACCGCATGGTGACATTGGGATGTATGCCAACCACAGAGACTGTTTCCATAGATAAGGGAATCGACTGCTGGAAGAATTTCGGCACACACTATTTTCTGGAGCGCCGTGAAATCGGCATTTTTAATATCGGCGGCAGCGGCAGGATTGTGGCTGACGGACAGGAGTTCCAGATGGGATATAAGGATTGCCTGTACATCACCAAGGGAACAAAGGAAGTATATTTTTCCAGTGACGACGCGTCTGCGCCGGCTAAGTTCTACATGGTAAGCGCACCAGCACACACTTCCTACACCACCACCTACATTCCCATCGCAAAGGCAGCCAAGAGGCCCTGCGGAGCATCTGAGACAGCCAATAAGCGGGTTATCAACCAGTTTATCCATCCGGATGTGCTTAAGACCTGCCAGCTGTCCATGGGCATGACTGTGCTGGAGGAGGGAAGCGTTTGGAATACCATGCCGGCCCACACCCATGAGCGCCGCATGGAGGTTTATATGTACTTTGAGGTGCCAGGTGACAACGTGGTATTCCACATGATGGGAGAGCCCACGGAGACAAGGCATATTGTGATGAAGAACGAGGAGGCTGTCATCAGTCCTTCCTGGAGCATACACAGCGGCGCTGACACATCCAACTATACATTTATCTGGGCCATGGGCGGAGAGAACATGGAGTTTGACGACATGGACACCATGATGCCAAACCAGATGAAATAAGCAAAACAAGGAGGAAAAAGAAATGGCGGATTATTTAAACAACTTTTCACTGGAGGGCAAGGTAGCCCTGATTACAGGCGCGTCCTACGGAATCGGCTTTGCCATCGCCAAGGCCATGGCAGGCGCAGGCGCCACCATCGTGTTCAATGATATCAAGCAGGAGCTGGTTGACAAGGGGCTGGCTGCTTACAAGGAAGAGGGAATCGAAGCCCACGGCTATGTATGCGACGTCACCAATGAGGACGCTGTCAATGAGATGGTGGGAAAGATTGAGAAGGAAGTTGGCGTGGTGGACATTCTGGTGAACAATGCCGGCATCATCAAGAGGATCCCCATGTGCGATATGACGGCTGCCGAGTTCAGACAGGTCATTGACGTGGATCTGAACGCGCCGTTCATCGTGTCCAAGGCAGTTATCCCCAGCATGATTAAGAAGGGCCACGGAAAAATCATCAACATCTGCTCCATGATGAGCGAGCTTGGCCGTGAGACCGTATCCGCGTACGCAGCAGCCAAGGGCGGACTTAAGATGCTGACCAAGAACATTGCTTCCGAGTACGGCGAGTACAACATCCAGTGCAACGGTATCGGGCCAGGCTATATTGCCACTCCTCAGACCGCTCCGCTGCGTGAGCTTCAGCCTGACGGTTCCAGACACCCATTTGACCAGTTTATTGTGAGCAAGACTCCGGCAGGACGCTGGGGCGAGGCCGAGGACCTGGGCGGACCTGCTGTATTCCTGGCTTCCGACGCATCCAATTTCGTCAATGGCCTGGTGCTGTATGTGGATGGAGGAATCCTGGCTTACATCGGCAAGCAGCCTAAATAATCGTACCTGAATAATCGTGCCTGAACAATCGGCAGAGAGCCCGGATAATCCGGCTTGAATTTTCCGGGGGAATCATTTATAATATAGACCAGTTGACAGTCCGGCAGCTTTTGATGCGGCCGGACTGTTTGATAAGAAGAACGGCATTTTACGCCTGTGCTGTATGCGGGTATTGATAAGGGGGTCCAGCCATGGGAGAGATGAACTTCAAGAACCGGGGAGAGCTTGTATACGAGACGCTGAAGCGGGAAATCCTGGATTTAAGGCTTAAGCCGGGCCAGATGATCAGTGAGAATGATGTATGCGAGCGCTTTGGAGTGTCCAGGACGCCGGTGCGCGACGCACTGCGGCTTTTGCAGGAGCAGGGGTTTGCGGAGACCATTCCCTACCGCGGCACCTATGTGACCCTTCTGAGCCTGGATAACATCAAGCAGATGATATATATGCGTGTGGCCGTGGAGACCATGGTGCTCAGGGATTTTCTGGAAATCCAGACTCCCATGGTTATTGAGGATATACACCACAGCATTGCGCAGCAGAGGGCTGTTATCCGGGAACCGGGATTTGAGCCAGAGCAGTTTTACCGTATGGACGCGCAGATGCATTCCATCTGGTTTGCGGCCGTCAGGCGCCAGAAGCTGTGGGAGATGCTCCAGGCCCAGCAGCTCCACTATACCAGGTTCAGGATGCTGGACTTTATCACGGAAACTGATTTCATGCGTATTATTGGTGAGCATGAGGATTTATTCCGTCTGATTGTGGATAAAAATGAAAAAGGGCTGGAGGAAGCCTTGAAGGAACACCTCTATTACAGTATGAAACGCATGCGCCGTTCCATCGAGGTGGACTATAAGGATTACTTTGAGCAAGAAGATGAAGAAGGGCGGTTTGTCATTTGACAGGCCGCTCTTTTGCGTGGCGGATATGCCGGATGGATACCTATTTTTTCAGATAGATTCTCTCGTCCGGATTCTCCTCCAGATATTCTTCCAGCTCCTCTGGGGACAGATGGGAGCGCACCTCCTCAAAATAGGCCGCTCCATCCATGGCCATGAACTCCGTCAAACGGCGGACTACCTCTTCATCCTCCAGAAGCTTTTCCATGCCTTCTTTTGTGAAATAATCCATTTGCTTTGCCCTGCCTTTCAGTTATGTAAATAACAGCATTTACATTTATATAGTATATTCGTAATTGCGAAGATATTCAAGATGTGAAATCTAACTTATGCTTAATCTATCTAAGAAACCAGCCCTTCGGCGGCTTGAGCGTATACAGGAGATAGAGATGATAGACTATTCACCATTCTGGAAGACACTGGAGCAATCTGAAGAAAATTGGTACACACTTACAAAGAAGCACCGCGTGTCGGACAGTACCCTTCACAGGCTGAAACACAACATGGACGTATCCATGAAGACTGTGAACGATCTTTGCAGGATACTGGACTGCGATATTGAGGATATTGCAGTGTATGTGCCTTCCGAAAAGGACCAGCTGCTGTGATGGTCCGCGGCCTTTGACCGGCAGCCACAGGAAAACGCCTGTGTCAGTAAATGGCTGATTGCCTTACTGGCCCCAGGCGTTTTTTGCTGTGGAAAAATACAAAGTTCCTCCATGTTTTTGGTTTGTCTCTTCCAAAATGGTAAAATCTATTATAGAATAAGCTATGAACGATGGAGGTAGACCGGATGGACGAAAGGCTGGGAAGAAAACTGCATGGTATTTGGATGTCCTGTTCCCTGGAGCGGAAGGTCAGATGGATTACCATATCCACGGCCGCCGTGGTCATCCTGTCCATAACGGCGGTGATGCTGGTTGCCGGCTATGGGATGAAGGGATTCGGGGATCTGCTCATGGGCAATTCGCGGAGCCTGGCCTTCTGGTCTGCCATGGACGCCGAGAGCAGCTCCTTCCAGTATTACGCAGGGGACAGGACGCCTGAAAACAGGGAGAAATATGAGATGTCCTGTGCCAGGACCCGGACAGCCCTTAAGTCCCTGCCCTTTGACTATGGGGAAATCGGGGCGGACCGTTATGGGGTCACCTGGTCCATTTTAAATATGTATGAGAATTACGCCGCTGCCAGGGACGCGTTTCTGGAGATGGAGGAGGGGACGCCGGAATACCTGGACCGCCTCTATACCATTTACCGGGTGCAGGGATATCTGGCAACCCATGCGGGCCGTCTGGAGCAGATGACCGTGGAATCGGGTAATGAGCGGTATGAGATGCAGCGGCCGCTGTTTATTATTGTGCCGGCGGTGAGCATCCTGTGGGGCGCGGCAGCCCTTTTGATGGTAAGATGGCTGAACCGGTCGGTACAGAGAAACATTGTCCGCCCCATGGTGGAGCTGGCGGAGGACTCCAGACGGATAGGGGAAAATGATTTCACAGGCCCGGACACCCATGCGGAGGGCAGCGATGAGATTGCCAGCCTGGTCAGGGCTTTCTGCACCATGAAGGCCAGCACCAGAGGATATATTGAAGCCCTGACGGAAAAGCACAAGATGGAGAAGCAGCTGGACGAGGTGCGGCTCCAGATGCTGAAGAACCAGATAAATCCCCATTTTCTGTTTAATACCCTGAATATGATTGCAAGCACGGCCCAGATAGAGGACGCGGACACCACGGAGAAGATGATACATGCCCTGAGCCGGCTGTTCCGCTATAACCTGAAATCCACGGACTCCGTGATGCCCCTGGAGCGGGAGCTTAAGGTGGTGCAGGACTACATGTATTTGCAGCAGATGCGGTTCGGACAGAGAATCCGCTATGACACAGACTGCAGCCAGGATACCCTGGAGGTGCTGGTGCCCTCCTTTGCCCTCCAGCCCCTGGTGGAAAATGCCATCATCCACGGTATTTCCCCCAAAGGGCAGGGGGGAAGGATACACGTCCGTTCCTGGATGGAGGGAAGGCGGCTCTGGATATCGGTTGCTGATACAGGACGGGGAATGGCCCGGGAACGGCTGGAGGAAATACGCAGCGCCCTGGCAAGGGGCGAGGAGAAGGCCACCGGCGTGGGCGTGGGCAATATTTACCGCAGGGTCCATGGAATGTACCAGGACGGAGAGGTTTTCATATACAGCAGTGAGGGACGGGGGACGGTCGTGCAGATGGCCTTTACCCCCTGATGACAGGATGAAAGGATGAGGCATATGTATCGTGTATTGCTGGCGGACGACGAGCAGATAGAACGGATGGCGCTGGCCAAGCGTCTCAAGAGGCATTTTGGCGGCAGCCTGGATATCAGCGAGGCAGTGAACGGGGCCGAGGCCCTGGAGATATTCAGGAGAGAAAAAAGCCAGATTGTGGTCATGGATATATCCATGCCGGAGATGAACGGGGTGGAGGCGGCGGAACACATCCGCGGCCTGGATGAGGACTGTATTATCATTTTCCTGACAGCCTATGATGAGTTTTCCTACGCCAAGAGGGCCATCGTCATCCGGGCCCTGGATTATCTGCTGAAGCCGTGCGAGGAGGAAGAACTGGTGGCTGTCATGGAGGAGGCCATGCGGCTGACGGATAAACGGCTGGCGGGCAGGGATGTCTCTGGCTTGGATATTCCTGGCTCGGATAGGCCCACCCCATATATCCCAGCCCAGGACGTCCGCGCGGGGGAAACGGCGCAGGCCCCGCCCGGGGATGACGGGGACGGGCGTCTGGCCCAGGTGGCGGAAACCATACGGGAATATATAAGGAATAACTATATGAAGGAAATATCCATGCAGGATGCGGCCAGAATGATGAATTATTCAGACGCCTATTTCTGCAAGCTGTTCAAACAGTGCTTTGACCAGAATTTCACATCCTATCTCACCGGCTTCAGGGTCAATGAGGCCAAGAAACTGCTGAGGGACAGGAGCATCAGCGTCAAGGATGTGAGTATGAGGGTTGGGTATTACGATTCCAATTATTTTGCGAAAGTGTTCAAACGCATCACGGGAATGATACCATCCGAGTATAGGGATAGTGAGACTGCACAAAAATAGAGAAAGGTTTTTGTGCATTTGTGTGGAGG
>JAJQEA010000314.1:2034-2540 GCA_021201905.1 Clostridia bacterium | reverse complement strand
AGACCACCCTTATGAATATTCTGTTTGGCATTTACCAGGCGGACAGAGGGGAAATCTGTTTTAAAGGCCAAAATGTGGAATTTAAGTCGCCGGGGGAGGCTATTGCCAGGGGAATCGGCATGGTGCACCAGCATTTTTCCCTGGTGAAGAAAATGACGGTGCTGGACAATGTGATGCTGGGATTAAAGGGGGAGGGCATCATGGCGGACCGGAAGTCGGCAAGGGAAAAGCTGACAAGCCTTGCCGCGGCCTATGGTCTCTCGGTCAACCCGGAAGCCCCTGTCCACACCCTTTCCGTGGGAGAGCAGCAGAGGGTGGAGATTCTCAAGGCCCTGTACCGGGATGTGAGCCTGCTGATTCTGGACGAGCCCACCGGCGTGCTCACGCCCCAGGAAACAGAGAATTTTTTCGGGGTATTAAAACGGCTGCGGGACGAGGGCTATGGAATTATCATCATCACCCACCGTCTGGGGGAAATCATGGATATCAGCGCCCGGGTGACGGTG
>JAJQEA010000314.1:0-2024 GCA_021201905.1 Clostridia bacterium | reverse complement strand
GAGACAACGCCGGAGGAACTGTCTGCCTGCATGATTGGCCGGGAGCTCAAGACGGAAAGAGAGATAAGGGAATCTGCTGCCGGGGAGGCGGCCTTAAGCCTTAAGGATGTGTGTCTCCACAAAAAGCACAGCACCAAGATGTCCCTGGACCACGTAAGCCTTACCATACGCAGGGGAGAAATCCTGGGAATCGCGGGCGTGGAGGGCAACGGACAGAAGGAACTGGCCGAGGTAATAACAGGAATCCGCAGGATAAACAGCGGACAGCTGGAATACCGGGGAAGGGATATACGAAGGGACAGCGTAAAGGAGAGGTTCCGGGCCGGTATCTCCTATATTTCCGACGACCGCCACGGCGACAGCCTGGTCATGGACATGACGGTGGAGGACAATCTGATTTTAAGGGACTTTGACCGGGAACCGTTTTCAAGGAAAATGGTGCTGGACTACAGACAGGCGGAGAAGAGAGCCAGGGAGGCCCTGGATGAATACAGCATCAAGACCTCGGGCAAAAGCGGCATCAAAACACCGGTAAAGCTGATGAGCGGCGGCAACCAGCAAAAGGTCATACTTTCCAGGGAGATATCCGGGGAAGCGGGCCTGATTGTGGCCAGCCAGCCAACAAGGGGACTGGATATCGGTGCCACCCAGTTTGTCCATGAAACCCTTCTCAGGCAGAGGGATGCAGGCAGGTGCGTCCTGCTGATATCGGCTGACCTGGACGAAATCCTGGGGGTAAGTGACCGCATCGCGGTCATGTATGAGGGCCGTATCATAGGGATCCTGAACCGGGATGAGGCGGATGTACATAAAATTGGCCTGCTGATGGGCGGTATTGCTAAGGAGGCGGCAAATGAATAGGAAATCAAAGATAGTTGAGGCAGCGGGCATCGGACTCATCGCAGTGGCCGTGTGGACGGTTCTCATCATGCTGTCGGACGCAAGCCCGGCAGAGGCGTATGCCATGTTCTTTAAGGGCATATTTGGAAACTTAAACGGGTTCATGGAAGTGTTTGTGAAGGCAACGCCCCTGATTTTTACGGGTCTGGGATGCGCGGTGGCCTTCAGGACCGGATTTTTCAACATCGGCGCGGAGGGACAGTTTTACATCGGGGCCCTTGCCTCGGCGTGGGCGGCCCTCACCTGGACCGGGATTCCCGGCGTGCTCCGCATCCTGTGCGCCATTTTGATGGGATTTGTATTCGGCGGTCTCTGGGCCCTCATAGCCGCCATGTTTAAGGCAAAGCTGGGGATATCGGAAATCATTGTAACTATTATGCTGAATTACATTGCCATCAATTTCCTGGGCATTGCGGTCAGGACCTTCCTCATGGACCCGGCAGGAAGCATACCCCAGTCGCCCAAGCTGGATCCTTCCGTCACCCTTTACCGGTTCCTAAAGCCCACCAGGCTTCACGCTGGATTTATCATTGCCATTCTCATGGTGTTCCTTGTCTGGTTCATCCTGGAAAAGACAACGGTGGGATATGAAATCAAGGTGGTGGGATTCAACAAGCGGGCAGCTGCCTGCAATGGAATCTCTGTTGTCAGAAACATCATCATTTCCGCCTTCTTAAGCGGCGGCCTGGCGGGAATCGCGGGAGCCGTGGAGGTCATGGGAGTCCAGAGAAAGCTTCTGGAGGGAATCTCCGGGGAGTGCGGATACACAGCGGTGCTTATCGCCCTTCTGGCCTCCAACCATCCCCTGGGCGTGCTCTTTGCCGCCATCGGGTTTGCGGCCCTGGAGGTGGGAGCCAATTCCATGCAGAGGCAGATGGGAGCGCCTTCGGCTATTGTCAATATCCTGGTGGGCCTCATTGTGCTGCTGATTCTGGGCAGGGAGCTGTTTAACAGGAAGAGAAAGGGGGGAAAAACCATGTTAGAGCAAATTATGACCATTGGTTTCGTGACGGCCTTTCTGACGGCGTCCGTAAGAATGGCAGTGCCTCTGATTTACGCCGGACTGGGGGAGACCATATCCGAGAAGGCGGGAATCCTCAATATAGGCATGGAGGGAGTCATGC
>JAJQEA010000424.1 GCA_021201905.1 Clostridia bacterium | reverse complement strand
CGCCTGCCAGCCCGCTGTTGAGGCAGATATCATACGCATCCATATCCCCCCCCCACTGGGTGGTGGAATAATATTCATGGTACGCCTTGCGCCTCTTGTCCACTGCCAGGATGCTGGCTTTGGCCTCCTCTCTGGCGAGTCCGGGATTTAGGGACATGATGCGGTTGATACGGCTTTCCACATCCGAGAATACAAATATATTGACAGCGTCCGGAAGTATGGCGTCTGCGCAGCGCCCTACAATGACACACGGCCCTTTGTCGTTCAGGTTACGGATGACGGTGGCCTGCGCCGCATAGATGCGCTGGGTCATGGCAATCTGATAGTCCGGCGGAACCTGCCGCGGTGAATAATTATCCAAATCCGGGTCCACTTCATCATTTGCCTCCAATACGGAAGTCTCAATCTTCCCCTCCTCCGCGATCATGGCAATCAATTCCTTGTCATAAAAAGGAATACCCAGTCTCTGAGCCAGCTTCTCGCCAATCTCCCGTCCCCCGCTGCCGTACTCGCGGCTGATTGTAATTGCTCTGTTCATAACCATACCTCCTCATATCCCATTTTCATATTCTATGTCAGTAACCTGCTGCGGTCCTTACATATTTTCCTCGTCGTAGCGGGCCCTGATACCGCCGATAAACTTAGGTCTGGTCCTGGCGCATACCACATGGGCGCTTCCTATCTCTTTTGTCTTAATCCGCACCGGCACTGCCACGTCCTTCATGTGCATGCCGATAAGGGTATCGCCTATGTCAATTCCCGCATGGGCCCTGATGTGCTCCACTGCCACGGGATGTTCCAGGGTTGCATACGCAGCCGTGGCAAAGGAACCTCCGGCCTTTAGCTGGGGAACCACGTTCACCGGCTCATAGCCGTAAGCCTGAGCTGCCTCTGCCTCCAGAATCAGGGCGCGGTTTAAATGTTCGCAGCACTGGGCAGCCAGATAAATCCCCTTTGGCTTTAGTTCCTGGTAAAGAGCCGTATACACAGCCATCCCTATCTCCGCGCTTGAGTGGGACCCAATCTTAAAGCTGTCTATCTCGCTGGACGAACAGCCTACCACCAGAATCTGTCCCGGCTTCAGGCGGGCCACCTCCATAAGCTCCTCCAGCACCTGCCTGGCCTGAGCCCTTAAATCTTCCAGTTCAATTGTCTCCATCATATCCATCGCCTTCATTCCTCTTGATTTTTATTCATATTTGTTTGCTATGAGCAGTTCCACCGCCAGCCGGTCCTGCAGCTTTCCGGTCTTAACACCTTCCTCGGCATCCACACAGAGGTTCACATACGACAGAATCTGTTCCCTGGTAAATGTCTTGGCCTGCAGCATGATTTTTCCCACCACAAAGGGCTGAAGCTTGAGCCTGGACGCTATGGTGCTTTTATCCATCCCCTTTCCCATCAGGTCCTTGACCTGAAGGATTTGATTAAACTGCCTTGCTATCAGAAAAAGGATGCGCATGGGCGGTTCCTTCAGCGTCAGAAGATCCTCATAGAGGTCCATGGCCTTGCGGGTCTGCCGTGCCGCAATGGCTGTTATCATGTCAAAGATTTTATTGGTTACCTGGGTGGTACAGATGGTCTCCACGTCCTGGTCTGTGATTACCTCACGGCCGAGAGTATAGCTTATAAGCTTTTCCAGCTCCGAGCTGATGTTCTCCATGTCATCCCCCGCCTTGCTCAAAAAGAATTCCATGGTACGGCCGGTAATCTTCCTGCCGTTTTTAGACAGGATGCCTGCCGCCCATCTGGCAAGCTGGGCCGGTTCCTGATGGCTCAGTTCCGCAGCATAGCCGTATTTCTTCACTGCCTTATATAGTCTGTTCCTCTTGTCCACTTCCGATTCCACAAATATAAGACAGGTGGAATCAGGGATTCCTCCCATGTACTCCGTCAGCTCGTCCGCTCCTGCCCCGCCTTTAAAGAATCCGCTGTCCTCCATCAGGACAAGGCGCTTCTCCGCAAAAAAGGGCATGGTGTCCGCAAGGCCGATGATTTCGTTCACATTCATGCCTTTGCCTTCAAAATAATTATAGTTCATGGTATCCCCGCCGGTAAGGGCTTCTCTCAGACGGCTCTTATAACTTTTCTTTAAGAAGGCCTCTTCACCGAACAGAAGGTATACAGGCTTAAATGTACGGTCTTTTATGTCCTGGTTCAATGTCTGCATGTAAAGGTCGTCCTTCCATATCCCGTCAATTGGCTGATGTTTTTTCAATTTCAGTATAACACAGGGCAAGGTGATTTGTCACTAGAGCATGTTTAAAAGTGCGGCTTAAGGCTCAAAGTTTCCTTGTTCATCTCCCGGATGGAACTTTCAGATTTCTGGTATTTGATTTTGATAATCATGAGAAGGATGCTGAAAAGCAGGATTTTGCAAATAAAAATGAAATAGGAGGTTAAGGCGGCAGTTTCTGACTGAAAGGAAGCTGCCCCTGTTCCGTAACTTGAAAGACCGGCTATAAAAAGTTGTATCCATATGGTAAAATATAAAAAAACAGTAAGGTGGCAAGCGCTTATGGAATTTCACGAAAAGCTGCAAGAAC
>JAJQEA010000185.1 GCA_021201905.1 Clostridia bacterium | reverse complement strand
GGGGGGGGACCGGTGGGCTGGTTGATACGGTTATAAACGGTTCTCATTATATAATAAAGACTCCCTCTGAAACAGATATCGCCCATTCCGGTTATGAATTCACCGGGTGGAATACAGCACAAGACGGCAGCGGCACTGCGTATTTGCCAGGTGAAGCGGTTACAGTAACGTCCACTTTACTTTTATATGCGCAATGGCGTCAGATAACCTACACCATAACGTATCACAAAAACGATCCTGTTGTACCGGACGGTCAGAAGGTAACATACGGCCCTTATGGGGAGGGAACAACAGTTACAGTAATATCCGCCAGCCAAACCGGCTTCTATGTCCCGGGTTATGTGTTCATTGGCTGGAACACGCAATGGGATGGCTCCGGCATTTCTTACCCCCAAAACGCGCAAATCACCATACATTCAAATATGAACCTCTACGCAATGTGGATGCGCCGTGATTAATGAAAGCATTTCAATTGAATCAGAACGAAAAGACAGGCGGGTACCGGATGTGTGATCGGGCCCGCCTGTTTCCGCGCTGTTTTCGGTCATTTTGCGTCATTGTATCCCACACCCGGTAAAGTCACAAAAAATTCACAGAATAACGCCAAATAAATGACGTTCAGGCCTGTTTTGTTTATGTTGAATTAATCTTCAACCTTTAATATTAGGAAGCAGTTGAGTAAACCAGCAAAGGAGATTGGATATGAATAGGAGCAGGAAAATAAAGATTGGCATTGCAGCCGGGATCATTGTCATACTGGCTGTGGCAATGATGATGACGAAGGGCGGAAAGAAATCAAAGGGCGGTATGCCTTTGGGACAGGAGACGTCTGTCACGGTGGTGAAGGCAGAGCATCCGTCCTCCGGCGATATCATCCTTACCACAGGGCTTACCGGCACGGTGGAGCCTTCCGATGTGGTTCATATCTATGCGAAGGCAGCAGGGGACGTCACGGCAGTCTATGTGAAGGCAGGGGACATGGTGACACAGGGCCAGGTCCTGTTTGAGATTGATACAGAGCAGGTGGAGACGGCAAAGAACTCCATGGACGCTGCGTCCGTATCCCTTTCAGAGGCCCAGAGCAACCTGAGAAGAATGCAGATTCTTTACAGCGGCGGCGATTTGTCCGAACAGGAATACGAGCAGTATGTCAATGGGGTCAAATCTGCGCAGCTCCAGTATGAGTCCGCGAAACTGGCTTATGAAAGGCAGGTGCAGTACAGCACCGTCACCGTTCCCATAAATGGAAAGATTGAAAGCTTTGACGTGGAGGTGTATGACCGGGTGAGCCAGTCCCAGGATTTGTGCGTGATTGCCGGTGAGGGTGAGAACATAGTCTCCTTCTATGTGACCCAGCGCATGATGCAGAATGCCAATGTGGGCGACCAGCTGGAAATCCAGAAGAACGGAACTACATATAAAGCAAATATCAGCGAAATCAACTCCATGGTTGACACGGATACAGGGCTGTTCAAGGTTAAGGCCCAGATTGAAAACACACAGGAGATCGCCCCGGGAAGCACGGTGAAATTAAACCTTGTGACGGAACGTGCATTGGATACCATGGTGGTTCCCATTGACGCGATCTATTACAGCGGCGGCAATGCCTATGTCTATCTGTATCAGGACGGCGCCGCATCCATGGCCCAGGTGGAAGTAGGACTGGAGGACGAGGAGCATGCCCAGATTCTTTCCGGCCTGACAGCCGATGACATGGTGGTGAGCACATGGAGCTCTAACCTGTATGAAGGGGCGAAAATACGGTTAAGGGATGAGGTGCAGTCCGGTGAAAAGGCACAGCCGGGAGAAGCAGTACAGTCAGGAGAAGAATTGCAGCCCGGTGAAACAGCACCATCCGGCGGGGAAAACAGCGAACATGCAGAATCACAGGCAGAACAGGAGGCATAATCCATGGGATTGACAAGGTTTGTATTAAAACGTCCGGTGGCGACGGTTATGGCGCTGCTTTGCCTTTTGGTATTCGGTATTTCCTCCGTATTCAACGCCACGCTGGAACAGATGCCGGACACGGACCAGCCGATGTTAATTATCATAGCATCCTATTCCGGGGCTGGTCCTGAGGACATAGATAAACTGGTGACCCAGCCCATAGAGGACCAGGTGGGAACCATAGAG
Organism: Clostridia bacterium; assembly: GCA_021201905.1. Classification (GTDB taxonomy): domain Bacteria; phylum Bacillota; class Clostridia; order Lachnospirales; family Lachnospiraceae; genus Enterocloster. Next base: position 23,469 of record JAJQEA010000185.1, on the reverse strand, counting down.
GGCGTGAAAAGCATGAGCTCCACCTCCAGCGAGAACAGAGCCATGATTATGCTGGAATATGATTACGGCACCGATATGGACGACGCTTACAATGATTTATCCCAGAGCCTGGATGGGCTGAGCCGCCAGCTCCCTGACGATGCCGAAACCTCTGTCATGGAGATGAACAACAATGCGGGAACTACCATGATGCTTTCCATATCAAACCCCTCCCAGGAGGATTTGTACGATTATGTGGACCAGACCGTGGTGCCCCTGCTGGAACAGATTTCTTCCGTGGCGGAGGTGGAGGCCATGGGCGGAAAATCGGAATACTACAAAATCGAGCTTCAATCCGACGAGATGGCCCAGTATCAGGTGACCATGAGCGACGTGTCCACGGCCATGAGCACGGCCAACCTCTCCTACCCATCCGGCGATGCTGTGTCCGGAAATCTGGAGCTTTCCGTGTCAACGTCCCTGGAGCATGAGACTATAGAAGCTCTGAAGGAAGTCCCCATCACCACCTCCAGCGGAAAGATTGTATATCTGGAGGACATTGCCAGGGTATACGAGGCAGAGGAGAGCCGGGGAGGCATTTCGCGCTACAACGGCGAGGACACGATTTCCATTTCCATCACCAAGCAGCAGAGCAGCACGGCCATGGATGTGTCATCCGAGGTTCAGGAGGTCATTGAGAGCCTGGAGGCGGAGGGTGAAAACCTGAATATCAGGATTGTCAGCGACAGCGCGGACAGCATTCTCAGTTCCCTTAAGGATGTGGCCCTTACCCTGGTGCTGGCAGCCGTGATTTCCATGATTATCATATTCATTTTCTTTGGAGACTATAAGGCGTCCCTGATTGTGGGCAGCTCCATACCTACCTCCATTCTGGTATCCCTGATTTTGATGACCAGCGCCGGTTTCTCCCTGAACATCATTACCATGAGCGGCCTGGTGCTGGGCGTGGGTATGATGGTGGATAACTCCATCGTGGTGCTGGAGAGCTGTTTCAGGGCCATAGAGACAGCGGAGGACAAGGGGCTTCTGGGGTATGCCAAGGCTTCCCTGGCAGGTACCAACATTGTGCTCCAGTCCATCCTGGGATCCACGGTGACCACCTGCATGGTTTTCCTGCCCCTGGTGTTCCTTCAGGGGATGTCGGGACAGATGTTCGGCTCCATGGGATACGTTATTGTATTCTGTATGTGCGCCTCCTTCCTGTCAGCCATTACCATTGTTCCCCTCGCCTATATGGCCTATAAACCCCAGGAGAGGATGCAGGCGCCCATGTCGCGGCCCATGGAGCGGATACAGAACGGATACCGCCGCATGATGCCCGGACTTTTAAACCACAAGGCCATTATCATGATTGCATCTATTATCATCGTGATTGCAACCTATTTTCTTGCCAGCGGGATGGAGACTGAGCTTATGACCGCAGACGATACGGGAACGGTCAGCGTTTCCATAGAAACAAGGCCCGGACTGCTGTCGGAGAATGCCGACGCCATGCTGACCCAGGCCGAGGAGATTGTCAAAGGACATCCGGATGTGGAATCCTACATGCTGCGCTATAACAATGACAGCGGTACCATAACAGCCTATCTGAAAGATGACCGGGATATGAGCACCGACCAGGTAGTGGAGCAGTGGGAAAATGAGATGGCGGACCTGGATAACTGTACGGTGACGGTGACGGCGTCCTCGTCCATGAGCTTTATGGAGAGGAACCGGGGATATGAAGTCATTCTCAACGGTACGGATTACGATGAGCTCCAGGAAGTCAGCAACAGGATTGTTGCCGAGATGACGGCCAGGGACGATGTGAAGAACGTCCATTCCAGCATAGAAAATACAGCCCCTGTGGTTACCGTAAAGGTGGACCCGGTGCTGGCCGCGGCGGAGGGGCTTATGGCGTCCCAGATCGGCTCCCAGGTAAAGCAGATGATGGACGGAGAAGAGGTCACCACCCTGGATGTGGACGGCAGGGAGGTCAGCGTGATGGCCGAATACCCGGAGGATGATTACCGGACCGTCAGCCAGATGAAGGACATTATACTCTCCAAACCTTCCGGCGGCTATGTGGCCCTGACGGACGTGGCGGAAATCTACTATAAGGACAGCCCGGCTTCCATTTCCAAGACGGATAAGGCGTACGAGATTACCATTACGGCAGACTACACCGGGGGAAATGTCCAGTCCGCCATAGACAGCGAGGTCATAAGCCCCAACCTGAGCGGCACCATCAAGAAGGGCGTCAACTCCATGAACCGTATGATGCAGGAGGAATTTGCAGCCCTGTACCAGGCCATTGCCATCGCTGTATTCCTGGTATTCGTGGTTCTGTCCGCACAGTTTGAGTCACCGAAGTTTTCCTTCATGGTAATGACTACCATACCATTCAGCCTCATAGGCTCCTTCGGCTTACTGCAGATTACGGGAGTCAGCATCAGCATGACGTCCATACTGGGATTTCTGATTCTGGTGGGAACGGTGGTTAACAATGGTATCCTCTATGTGGATACGGTGAACCAATACCGCATGACCATGGATTTAAAAACCTCCCTGATTGAGGCGGGCGCCACGCGCTTAAGACCTATTATGATGACCAGCCTTACCACCATCCTTTCCATGATTCCCATGGCTCTGGCCATAGGGGACAGCGGATCCACCACCCAGGGTCTGGCCATTGTTAATATCGGCGGACTCAGCGTGGGCGTGGTGGTGGCCCTGTTCATACTGCCAATCTACTATGCACTGATGAACGGAGACAAGAAACGGGTTGTGCTGGATATTTAAGAAAGAAAGGTGTCAATCATATGAGATATGGAAAGATAGGGGCCGGATGTCTGGCCGCGGTACTGTGCCTTAGCGCCATGCCGGTTCCGGCATGGGCGGGTACGCCGGAGTTTGCCTATACAGCAGAGCAGTGGGCTTCTCTCAGGGATAACCGCCTGGAATTCGCGGAGATAGCGGACCTGATTCATGTATACAATAACACGGTGATTCAGAACCAGCTGGAGTATGAGGATTTCCGGGGGGAGGACGCGGATGATATCGCGGATGATTACTATGATGCTGCCGATGATATATACGGAAGCCTGGAATACCCTGACTCGTCGGATTCAGATTACGCCAGCCGCCTGTCCTCTTATTTGAGCAGCCAGATTCAGGCGGATAACCTGCGGGAGCAGGGGGACGACAATGTGGAGGACGGGGACATCAAGAAGCTGGAGTATGACAAGACAGAGGCGGGCCTGGTGAAGGAGGCCCAGGAGCTGATGATAAGCTACTGGAGCCAGACATACAGCCTGGAAAGCCTGGAGCAGAACAAGATACAGGCCCAGTCCTCCTATGACCAGACCCTTACCCGCCTGAGCGCCGGTATGTCCACCCAGGCCCAGGTGCTATCGGCCCAGGAGGCCGTCACATCGGCGGACGCATCCCTGCTGTCGGCTCAGAGCAGTCTGGGGCAGACAAAAGAAAACCTCTGCCTTATGCTGGGATGGGCCTACGGGGCGCAGGTGGATATAGGAGATGTGCCGGAGCCGGACTTGGAGGGAATGGCTGCCATCAATCTGGATGAGGATGTATCCAGGGGAGTGGAAAAAAATTACAGCCTTAACATACTTGAAAAGAAAATAGCCAACGCAAAAAGCGGCACCAACAAGTCAAGTCTGGAGCAGAGCTTCAAGAGCCAGAAGGAGACAGCTGCCTCCAGCATAAAGAATGCCTACGAGAGCATGATGATATCTAAATCCGACTACGAGCAGGCCCTTAATGCATATGAGATTGAGGCGGCCGCCATGGAGACGGCAGAGCGGAAGATGGCGGCCGGGACCATGACAAGGAACAATTATGTAACACAGCAGTCCTCCTTCGCAGCCGCCCAGGTCAATGTGCGGACACAGAAGCTGGCCCTTCTCAAGGCCCAGCTGGAATACCAATGGTCGGTGGACGGACTGGCGTCCGTGTCATAGGCCGGGAGAGAGGTGAGACAGAAATGAAAAACCGCAGTCATTTAAAGAGTATCGGAAGGAAAACAGACAACAGAAAAAAGGCTGTCACGTTCCTTTTGGCAATGGCGCTGTGCCTGTGGGGAGCCGGCGGTGGGACTTCCCTGGCCGCAGTTGCGGACGAATCCCAAGGTACTGTAATCATTGAATACAACAATCTGAGGGAACTGCTGAAACAGGGAAACCTGTCTCTAAAAGAGAGCATAGAGGATTACGAGGACAATATAAATGCCTACCAGGAAATTTGGGACACACTTAAGCGGGAGCAGGACAACATGGAGGATAAGGCGGAGGACATGGACGGCGAGGACAGCCAGACAGCCGGGATTTATTCCTCCAATGCGGCCATGTTAAAATCCTCGGCCAGCCGCATATACAGACAGCTGGACAGCATGACCAGTGAAAAGAGCACCCGCAGCCTGGAAAAGTCCGCGGACACCTTTACCATGACAGCCCAGATCCTGATGAATTCCTACAACCAGATGGTGCAGAACGTGGAATACCAGGAAAAGCGGGTTGAGTCCTTACAGGCGGCCTTTGAGGCCATGGTGAGAAAGCAGGCAGCCGGTTCCGCCACCCAGGCCCAGATGAAGGAGGCCAAAAAAAGCCTGGACACTGCCGGAAATTCCCTGGATTCCCTCAGGCTCCAGGCCGGGGAACTCCGCCGCCAGCTGCTTACCATGCTGGGGATTGAGGACAGCAGCCAAGTGGTGATAGGAGCCATACCGGAGCCGGATATGGCAGCCATTGAAGCCGTTGATTATGAAAGCGATAAGAACAGGGCCATGGGAAATGACAGGAATGTGCAGAATGCCCGCCACACCTCAGCCAGCAGTACCACTGAAATCAATATCAGGTTCAGGCTGGTGGAGGAGGCGGAGGGCACAAAGGAGGCAGCGTTTCTGGCTTCCTACCAGAATCTCCAGGCCAGTAAAACAGCGTATGAGGCGGCCCTCACTGCCTTTGAGAGCGCCCGGCTGACCTACGAGGGACTCCAGAGAAAGCAGCAGGCCGGACTGCTGACAAGTACGCAGTACCTGGAGGGACAGGCGGCCTATCTGGAGAAAAAGGCGGCAAAAGAAACCGCCTCCATGAACCTGGCGGCGGCCTATGAATCGTATTGCTGGGAGGGGAAGGGAATCAGTCAGACGTGATATGTCTGGCCGGAATCCGGACCGTAACCTCCGTGCCCTTGCCCAGGGTGCTTGTGAAGGAGAGGCCGTAGGATTCGCCGTACAGGCTCTTAAGCCTCAGGTTGGTATTATAGATACCGATGTGGCCGGAAAAGGCAGTATACCTGGGGCTGGCGGAGGAGCCGGTACCGGCATTTACGTCATCCTTTAATGTGTCAAGTGTTTCAGGCGGTATGCCTGCCCCGTCGTCAGAGATGATGAATACAATATCATCTCCCTCTGGCCAGCCGGTGAGCAGGATGCTGCCTTTTTTTTCTTCCTTCATCATGATGCCGTGAAGGAAGGCATTTTCCACAATGGGCTGGAAGGTGAGCTTGGGGATGGTGTACTCACAGATTTCTTCCGGCACATCCACCACAAAGGTGGCACAGTTATCATACCGCATGTTCTGGAGACGTACATAGAGGCTTACATGCTCCAGCTCTTTTTCAATGGGGTTCATCAGCTCCCTGCGGCTCAGGGTAAGCTTATAAAAACGGGACAGGATCTGGACCGCCTCCGTGACTTTTTCGCTCTGCCCGGTCTGGGACAGCCAGTTAATCATATCCAGGGTATTGTAGAGAAAATGCGGGTTTATCTGGGCCTGCAGGGCGCGGAATTCCGCCATCCTAAGTTCATCGGAAGCCTTTTTCTGGCTGTCCATCAGGGAGATGATCTCTTCTGTCATGTAGTTGTAGGTATCGGAAAGCACGCCGATCTCGTCGCATCCCGTGTCCGCCACATCCATGGGCTGGGGCGGGCCTGTGCGCACTGTCTCCATCTGCAGGGCCACGCCTATGATGCGGTCCGCGATGGAGCCGGACAGGCGGAAGGCCGTGTACAGGGCCAGGGCAGTGAACAGCAGGTATATCACGGCAAAGTGCATCATCAGCGCATTGCCCGCGTCTCCGATATGGAGGGCCGGGATAATGGACATCATGTACCAGTCCGTGTCCGCGATGGGAAAATAGGCCACATAGGCCGAACCGTCCAGATAGGAGACAAGGGAAAATGTCTTTTCCTTTCCCACCCGCTGTCCCAGATCCAGGCGGGGAATGAAGTATTTCCCGGCCAGTCCCATATCCGAGGCGGCCACGATCACATCCCGTTCATTTACCAGGAAGGCAGCCTCGTCCGTGACCGTGGCGTCATTGCGCAGCACCATGTCAAAGGCGGGCCTGGACAGATACAGAGCCACATAGGCAGAGGCATTTTCAATGTCAGATACGGTGCCGTCGTCATGGATATAGGGAATTCGTGTGATATAGGCCAGCCTGCCGTTTTTTTCTGTCTCGTCCGGCGTCAGGTACAGTTCCGGGCACAGCAGGTGCGCCTGCTCCGAAGTGCTGTAAATGCCATACCAGTAGCTGCTGCTGACTGAGGATACCGGGTTGAACAGGGCGTTCCCTATCTTGTTGTACTGCATCAGATCTCCGTACACGCTGTTATCATAATATATCTTCACATCCGTAATCATGGAGTGGTCCGTGATGCTCTGTACCAGGTGAAACAGGCTGTTCATCCGGGAAGTGGAGATATCCGAGGTATGGGCCTCTGACCTGGACACATGGAACAGATCCTGTATCACCATGGCGCTGGTAATGGTGTCAGAGGCGTGTCCCACATGGGAAACGAGATTCTCTATAGAGGTCACGGTCTGGGCGGACAGGGCCTGCTCCGAGCGGATGCTGTCATCCATGACAATCCCGTAAATGCGCAGGTATAGAAAGCCTGACAGCACGGCGGTGGGCAGCAGCACCAGGATGATGTGGGATATGACAAGCTTTGTCTTAAGCCGCATGTCATAGGTATAATGGTGAATCAGCTTTGTAAAGGGGTTTTTCATGCAAGCATTTTCTCCCTGTATTCAGAAGGGGACAGGCCCACGATTTTCTTAAAGGTCTTGCTGTAGTAGTTGCCGTCGCTGTATCCTACCTTGGATGAAATGTCGGCAATCTTGTACCTGGGATCGCTTAAGAACTGCTTGGACATCTTGATGCGGTAATCCGTCAGGTACTGGTTTAAGGTCTGTCCTGTCTCATTTTTAAATATCGTACACACGTAGCTGGAGGAAAGATGGACATATTCACTGACATCCGGCACGGAAAGGGAGGGAACCGCATAATTCTTGTGGATATATTCCTTAATCTGGAATACCACCGGATTTCCCACGCTGTTTCCCCGCAGGCGCTCAAAGAACAGGCGCACCTTTGCCGCCAGGAGGTCATTGAGCTCCCTCAGGATGGTGCAGTTCATGACCCCTTCCCAGATGAATTCAGACTCCAGTCCCTCCTTCTGCCACAGGGAGATGTAGCTTCCCAGGCCGTGCTCGTCCAGCTTGCTGAAATATTTATAATAGATATCCTTTATCTGGCTGGGGCCGATTATGTCGCTCGGCACAAAGGATTCATACAATCGTCTGACAATGTCCAGGGCTTCCTCCTCCTGTTTTTCGGACAGGGCCATGGAAAACTCCAGAAGGAGATCTGCCGGCGGCCGGAATACGGAGGATTCCATGTTGTGGGTCAGGATAAACCCGTAGTCATGGAAAAATGCCTCCTTCAGATGTTCGCTGGCTTCCTGGTAAGAGATATGCGCCCGGTCCATACCGCTTACAACCGGACCCATGGAAATGAAAAAGGGACATATCTTAATCAGCCTTTGGGCCAGGAGACCGGCGCAGTCGTACAGGAGCTTGTCCGCGGGACGCTCCGGGGAGTGGAGAAAAACAATGATGCGGTGGTCACCCCTCAGGACATAGGCCTGGGATATGCCCTTGGATGTGAGATGGTCCACAAAATAATCCCTGATACCGTCCATCTGTTCCTCAGGCAGCATGGATAAGGGGGTGACGCAGTCAATGATAATGCAGCAGAAGCAGGTAGTATGGGTGATGGAAAGGCCCGGGTCGGCTACCAGCTGTCCTGCCTTTGTAAGGCTGTCCTCACCTGCCTGGGACAGCAGAAGGCACAGATGGCCCAGCTGTTCCTTTTCCTGAATCCTTGCCGCTGCCTGGCTCATTTTCTCGTTCCTGCTGTTATCCACAGCCTCCCGTATGGCTGAGGCCAGCTCCTCCATGTCAAGGGGCTTTTCCACATACCCCAGGGCCTTCAGCTTAAAGGCGGCTTTTAAGTATTCCTTGTCAGAATAAGCGCTCATAAAAATGATGGTAGTGGCGGGCAGCTCCTTTAATATCCGTTCCGCCATCTGGACCCCGTTCATCCTGGGCATCCGCACGTCTGTGAGCACAATATCCGGGTGTTCCTCAAGGGCCGTATTCAGGCCGTGTATGCCGTCATCCTCCAGCAGCACCTGGCTGATGCCAAGGCTCTCCAGATTCAGGCTGTCCCGGATTCCCTCGCGGGTCAGTTTCTCATCATCAACAATCAGAAGTTTCATCTATTATCATCCATCCTTTTCTAAAAGGCAGTGATTTGTATACAATAATCAATACCGATACAACTATTGTATCAAGAAATCATAAATTTGCAACGGAAATGGACAAAATACGACATTAGGTATATACTAGGAAAAAACAGAGGGAAGGCAGGAAGGACAGGTTGAAAAGGAAAATTTGGGTTTGGATAGCAGGGGCGGCTGTGATGGCGGGGATGCTGTTTCTGTTTTCCTGCCAGAGAGGCCAGTTTGACAGGGGAAAATACGCCATCATCATGAAATCCAAGAACAACTGGTACAATGAGCTGGCCAGCGAGGGCTTTAAGCAGACGGTGGAGGATGGGGGCAAGAGCTGCATTGTCCTGTATCCCGACCACCCCTCAGTCCAGGAACAGATACACCTGATACAGAACCTTATCGACGAAAAGGTGGAGGCCATAGCAGTGGCTGCCAACGATGAATATGCCCTGACTCCGGTTCTGACCCAGGCCAGGGAAAAGGGGATTTCCGTCATCACCCTGGATGCGGATGTGGAGGCGGGAAGCCGCAGTATTTACATAAGCCCGGTGGACGCCAAGGAGCTGGGCAGGGAGCTGGTCATGGAGGTGGACCGTCTGTGCGGCAACAGCGGCCAGTGGTGTATCCTGTCGGCGGGAAGCCGTTCCGCCAATCAAAATGAGTGGATTTATATGATGAAGCAGGAGCTGCAGAACCTTAAGTACAGCAACCTGCGCCTGGTGGACATTGCTTACGGGGAAGGGGAATATGAGAAGGCGGCCGAGAAGGCGCGGCTGATGCTGGAGACGTATCCTGACCTGAAGGTAATGTGCTGCCTGTCCACGGAAGGAATCAAGGCAGCGGCTGATGTGGTGAAGGAGCGGGGACAGGAGACGGACGTGAAGGTCATCGGCCTGGGACTCCCGGACCAGATGGAAGCCTATGTGGGAAGGGGACCTGAGGATGTCTGCCCGGTGCTGTTCATATGGAATCCCAGGGAGCTGGGGCGGGTGGCCGGGTACGTGTGCCTGGAGCTGGCTGAGGGCCGCATTGAAGAGAGGGCGGACCAGGAACTGCTTTTGGGAGGCATGACATACCCCATGGATTACGGTCAGGACGGCGGACTGGAGGTGATAGCCGGCGAGCCCATAAGGGTGGATTCGGAAAATATTGGTTACTGGAAGGACCAGATATAGAAGATATAAGGATAATAGTTGAAAATATTCCATGAGATAGAAAAATATTACCATGGAAATCCATTCCCTGAACGTGGTATTATAGAGATGTCGGAAGACAAACAAAAGATAACGTTAGCAGGCATTGTCAGATGCGGACTTACCAGTAAGTACCATCCCCCAAGTATCTGACAGTGATACTAAATAAAATACCATACGGAGGTGAACAACATGAAACGTATCCTTGTTAAGTTTGACCAGGCAGACCAGATTATTAATTTTGTGAGAATCATGAACCGTTTTGAGTGCGATGCAGATGTGAAATGCGGCAGCCGTATGGTTGATGCAAAGTCCATTGTAGGGGTATTATCCCTGGCAAAGTCCAAAACCGTAGAGCTGATTCTTCACACAGACGACTGTGACCAGCTGATGGAGGAAATCGCTCCGTTTGCAGCGTAGTCAGACATCAGATACACTTTCCTTGATTTCCATAAATAAAAGAACCGGGCGGCAATGAGCTGGCCCGGTTCTTTTATGATCTTTTTTTCCTACTCGGTTTCCTTAAAGGAGAAGCTGTCCATGATATTGTTCATGCTTCGTTCAATGTGATGCTCCATCTCCTTGCGCACCAGATAGGGATTGCAGGACTGGATGTATTCCAGGATATTCCTGTGTTCCCTGATAGAGAGAAGCTGATGGTCCTTGGCTGAAACGGTTTTTCCAAAGGAACTTCCGTTCCACAGGGATGAGAGGGTGGAATACATCTTACTGTTGTCAGCAGCCTTCCATATGGAGGTGTGGAGGTTCTGGTTGTAGGACTGGTACTCGTCATCTGAGAAATCTTCTCCCAGGCTCTCGATGTGGATCTGGGATTCCATCAGTTCCGATACGTCAAAATGTCTCAGGGTGGCCCTGACCGCGGCCTCTCCTTCTAATAATGACCTCATTTCAAAATGCTCACGGATTGTTTTGGTGGTGATTCCTTTTACAATCGCACCTTTATTCATTCTCAGCAGAATCAGATTTTCGGAGGAGAGAATCTGAAATGCTTCACGGACCGGCGTCCTGCTGACGCCCAGGTTATTGGCTATGTCTGTAAGAGACAGTTCTTCCCCTTCTTTAAACTCGCCTGACAGAATCGCCTTGCGAAGAATGGAAGCGATTCGGATGCGCGTGGGCATTATTTCCAGCGAATCCAGCTTTTTCATTTGTTTCACCCGCTTTTCTTAGAATAAGGCTATTTTAGCATACAAAGTGAAAAGAGTCAAAACTTAGTTGCGCAGATAGATGAAAAAGTGCACATAAAAATTAGTGATTATAGCCAAAAATAAAAATAATATACAAATGATGTTGAAATTTCATCGAAAGTATGATAAAACTACATTAAATCGTATACGATATACGATATTCAGAAGAAGCACCCATGGTGTCATAGTGCTCATAACGAGCCGCTCCCCTAGGTTCGTGAGGGACCTCACCAAGAGGAGACGGCATGTATCGCACGTAAGCGTCTGAAGGACAGATGCCAAGTGCTCATAACGAGCCGCTCCGCTAGGTTCGTGAGGGACCTCACCAAGAGGAGGCGGCATGTATCGCATGTAAGCGTCTGAAGGACAGACGCCAAGTGCTCATAACAAGGAGGATATGGGAATGAAGTGGACCAATCATCATGTATCGGATATCAAGATGGCTTACATAGGGGGCGGCTCCAAGGCATGGGCGTGGAAGCTGATGGCAGACCTGGCCCTGGAGCCTGCCCTGGACGGGACGGTCTGGCTCTATGATATCGATGCCAGGGCAGCCGAGGAGAACCAGATCATCGGCAACCAGCTGAAGGGAAGGAAAGAGGCCAAGGGCCAGTGGGATTACAAGGTGGCATACTCTCTAAAGGAGGCGTTGGAGGGGGCCGACTTTGTAGTAATATCCATTCTGCCGGGTACCTTTGAGGAGATGCGCTCCGATGTGCACCTGCCGGAACGGCTGGGCATCTACCAGTCGGTGGGAGATACGGCAGGACCAGGCGGTATGGTCCGCGCCCTGCGGACTCTGCCCATGTACGAGGAGATTGCATTGGCCATCAAGGAGTCCTGTCCCCTTGCATGGGTCATCAGCTACACCAATCCCATGAGCTTATGCGTGGCCAGTCTTTATAAGACCTTCCCCGAAATCAAAGCCTTTGGCTGCTGTCATGAGGTGTTCGGCACGCAGAAGGTGCTGGCCGCCATTGCCTCCGGGGAACTGGGAACAGGCCCCATTGACCGCAGGGATATCCATGTGAACGTATTGGGAATCAACCATTTTACCTGGTTTGACGCTGCATCCTATGAGGGTGCTGACCTGTTCCCTGTCTATCAGAAATACATCGGGACGCATTTTGAGGAAGGCTACCACGACCCGGACCGTCCATGGGAGAAATCCACCTTTAACTGCCGGCACAGGGTAAAATTTGATTTGTTTAACCGCTACGGACTGATTGCGGCAGCCGGGGACCGTCATCTGGTGGAGTTCATGCCGGGAAACACCTACCTCAATGACCCTGAGACAGTCAAATCGTGGAAGTTCGGGCTGACCACCGTGGATTTCAGAATCAGCCAGATGGAGGAGCGCCTGGCCAGGAGAAAGCGCCTGATAGAGGGCGTAGAGCAGATGGACATCGTTCCGTCAGGAGAGGAAGGGGTACAGCAGATTAAAGCCCTGGTGGGGCTGGACTGGATGGTGAGCAACGTCAATATGCCAAACAGCTTCCTGCAGATTCCCAATCTTCCAAAGGAGGCTGTGGTGGAGACAAACGCGGTATTCTCCCGGGACAGCATCAGGGCGGTGGCCGCGGGTCCCCTTCCGGAGCCAATAAGGGAGCTGATACTTCCTCATGTGCAGAATCACGGATACATACTGGAGGCAGCGGACACATTTGACAGGAACCTGGTAGTAAAAGCGTTCATGAATGATCCTCTGGTAAAGTACAAGTGCCAGGACGAGGGAGAGATAAGAAAACTGGCAGATGACATGATTCACAATACAGAACGTTACCTTCCGGACGGATGGAAATAAAACGTATGGGGGAAAAGAATGAAGAAAAAGAAGAAAGGTTTCTGGAAACGCAATATAGGCCTGGCCTTTGTCATGCCCTGGCTGGTCGGACTGCTGGTATTTAAGCTGTATCCCTTTGCGGCCTCCTTTATTTACAGTTTCCATTCCTACAATCTGTTCAAGACAGCCCCCTTTACCGGGCTGGAAAATTACAAGTACATCCTTGGGGATAAGCTGATTATAAAGGCGTTTATACAGACCTTTAAGTACGCCTTCTTAACCGTGCCGCTGGAGCTTATGTTCGCCCTGTTTATTGCCTATATACTCAATGATAAGATAAGGGGGCTTAACTTTTTCAGGACCATTTATTACATCCCCTCCATACTGGGAGGCTCTATATCCATCGCGGTCCTGTGGAAGTTCCTGTTCAAGACAGAGGGCCTTGTAAACATCATGCTTAAGGCTCTGGGAATTCCGGCCTTTAACTGGCTGGGAAATCCCGACGGAGCGTTCTTTGTAATCGTCCTTCTGAGGGTGTGGCAGTTTGGCTCTCCCATGGTCATCTTTTTGGCGGCCCTGAAGGGGGTGCAGGGAGATCTTTACGAGGCGGCTGCCATTGACGGAGTGGGAAAATGGAAGCAGTTCTTTCAAATCACGGTTCCGTTGATCACGCCTGTTATATTTTATAACTTCGTGACACAGCTGTGCCATAAATTCCAGGAGTTTAACGGTCCCTTCATTGTGACACAGGGAGGTCCGCTGCGTTCCACCACCCTGGTATCCCTTCTGGTCTATAACGAAGCCTTTAAGCGAAATGAGATGGGACTGGCCAGCGCCATTGCATGGCTGCTGTTCCTGGTCATCATGACCTTTACGGCGGTGGCTTTTATCAGCCAGAAGTATTGGGTTTACTATGCAGATGAGGATGGGAGGTAGGGCATATGAACAGAAAAGAAAAAGCACGTCTTAACCTGTTTTTGCGGTATCTCCTGCTGATTGGCCTGGGAATCGTGATGATATATCCCCTGTGCTGGATGATTGGGGCGTCCTTTAAGACAAATTCCGAGCTGTTTTCCAGCGCCGGAATTATTCCCCTGGCGCCCACGCTGGACGGATACAGAAACGGCTTTAAGGGTTACGAGGGCATGACCCTGCTGCATTTCATGGGAAATACATACAAGTTCGTACTGCCGAAGGTGGTATTCACCGTTATATCCGCGGTTATTACATCCTATGGCTTTGCCAGGTTCCGGTTTGTGGGCAAGAATCTGCTCTTTGTGCTGCTGCTCTCCACCCTGTTCCTGCCCCAGGTGGTCTTAAATGTACCTCAGTACATCCTGTTTAACGAGGTGGGATGGCTGAATTCCTATCTGCCCATTGTGATTCCTTCCATGCTGGCAGGGGATACGTTCTTTGTGTATATGCTGATTCAGTTTTTAAGAGGCATTCCCAGGGAACTGGAGGAAGCAGCGGAGATTGACGGGTGCAATGTGGTGGAGAGACTGTGGTATGTGATAGTCCCCATGCTAAAGCCCTCCATCGTGTCATGCGCCCTGTTTCAGTTTATGTGGGCCTCCAATGATTTCATGGGGCCGTTGATTTATATTAATTCGGTGCGCAAATACCCGGTATCCATCTTTTTGAGAATGTCCATGGATACAGAGACCGGATTTGACTGGAACCGGATTCTGGCAATGTCGCTGCTGGCAATCCTCCCGTCCCTGGCCGTGTTTTTTATGGCCCAGGATTCATTTGTAGACGGGATTGCCGCAGGCGGAGTAAAAGGATAATGTAACATAAATTTAAAAAAAATGGAGGTTACACATGAGAAAACGAGGAAAACAACAGGTCTCTCTGATTCTGGCAGGCGCCATGGCAGGGTCCCTGGCGGGATGTATGCCCACACAGTCAAAGGAGACCACGGCCGCTGCGGCAGAGACCCAGGATACAAAGGCAGCAGAGGGCACGCAGGCACCAGGAGCTGGCACAGAGGCGGCAGCTTCTGCTGATATGGAGGTAAATACCACAGACCCCATTACCCTGCGCTTCAACTGGTGGGGAGGGGATTCCCGCCACGAAAAAACCCTTAAGGCCATCGAGGCATTTGAGGCAAAGTATCCCAACATAAAGGTGGAGGCGGAGTACGAGGCATTTAACGGGCATGAGGAAAAAATATCCCTGGCCCTCAATGCGGGATCCGCGGCGGATGTGATACAGCTGAATATGGACTGGGTGTTTGCCTATTCCCCTAACGGAGAAACCTTTTATGACCTGAACAAGGTTTCCAATATCATTGACCTGTCCAATTACGATGATTCCGACAAGGCATTTTACACGGTAAACGGTGCCCTGCAGGCCCTTCCCATCGCCAATACGGGCCACGGTTTTATATGGAACAAGACAACCTATGACAAGGTAGGGGCAAAGATCCCCACCACTCTGGACGAGTTGTATGAGGCAGGGGAGAAATTCGCGGCCTATGAGGATGGTTCATACTATCCCTTTGCCTGCGCGGATTACGTGAAGGTACATCTGATGATTTATTATCTCCAGTGTAAATACGGCAGGGATTGGATTAAGGACAACGCGCTCCAGTACTCCAAAGAAGAAATCACAGAAGGTCTGGACTTCATCCGGGAGCTGGAGGACAAGCACATTATCCCCAATTCCGAGAAGCTGGCCGGAGAAGGCACCTCTGAGCTGCTGGAGACAAGCGAGAGCTGGATTAACGGCCATTACGGCGGCGCCATGTGCTGGGATACCAACATTGCCAAGTATGTGGACGCAGTGACAGACGGCGAAATCGTGGTGGGAGACATGATTAATATGGGCGAATACCACGGCGGCCCCATCAAGGCATCACAGGTAATTGCAATCACTTCCACTTCTGAGCATCCGGCAGAGGCTGCAGCCCTTATACAGTTCCTGTTCGGAGACGAGGAGGGAGCCGTCATCCTTGGGGACAGCCGCGGCATCCCGTGCAATAAGAATGCGGTTCAATATGTGGAGACTGAGGGAAGCCTGGTGGCTGAAATGAATGAGAAACTAATGGCATGGTCTGCTTTCAAGCTGGATATATTCACAGAGCGGGCCGCGTTAAAGGCGCCTGACGGTGTGTACACCCTGGCAATCCAGTCTTTGAGCTACGGGGAAGAGGACGCTGCTGCCTGTGCGGATATGCTGATTGACGGAATCAACCGCGAAATTGAGACAGCAACTGCCCAGTAAAGGCAGGAAGGAACAGGAGGGGAATGCCGCAGAATGGGGATATGCATTTTGCGGCATTCCCTTTTATAAAGGACAGCGTATGAAGATAACAGATGTAAGGCAGGAATATTTCAGATGGGAGAAAAGCCGTCCCATCACCAATGGAATGCATACCTACACCCACTGCGGCCTGGCGGTTATCACGGTGGAAACAGACCAGGAAATTACGGGATACGGCTTTTCCGGTCCGGTGCTGGGCATGAATCCGTTCATGATGGCGGATGAGTTTAAGGACCGGTTAATGGGACAGGATCCCATGCGCACGGAGTGGCTCTGGGACAGGCTCTATGTGCCCAAGCTGACAGGGCGCAAGGGCATCAGCACCAGAACAATCAGCGGCATTGACATGGCCCTTTGGGACATCAAGGCCAAGTCTCTGGGACTGCCGTTGTACCGGCTCTTGGGGGAATACAGAAGGAGTGTGCCTGTTTATATTGCAGGCGGATATTATGAACCTGGAAAAGGAACCGCGGATCTCCAGAGAGAGATGGATGGCTATATGGAACTGGGAGTCTCCGGCGTCAAGATGAAGGTTGGGGCCCTGGGCATCCATGAGGACGCTGCCAGGGTAAAGGCTGTGCGGGAAGCCATAGGACCCGGGGCACTGCTCATGCTGGACGCCAACTGCGCGTACACCGGCCACAGGGCGGTCCAGTTTGCCAGGCAGGTGGAGGAATACGATATCTACTGCCTGGAGGAACCGGTGGCGCCCCATGATTACGGTGGAATGAAAATGCTGGCGGAAAAGACGGTGATTCCCCTGGCAGCCGGTGAGAACGAGTACACAAAATGGGGCTTTAAGGAGCTGATTGACACCGGGGCTGTTCCGGTCTTAAACCCGGCGCCCTTCCTCATGGGCGGTGTCACGGAGTTTCTGAAGACGGCAGCCCTGTCCCAGGCCCACTGCCTGGAGCTGGCGCCCCACGGGGACCAGACCATCAATGTTTCCCTGGGTGCGGCAGTGGGCAATGTGTCCTATATTGAGTACTATCCTCCGGCATGCGATGAGGTGTGGCGGAATGCGTTCAGCCATTCCCTGGAGATTGACGGGGAGGGAAGGCTGCCGGCCCCGGAGCGTCCGGGAATCGGCCTTGAGCCGGATTACGGCATGCTGGACAGATTCAGAATCATATAAGCAGGACAGGAGAAAAGAATATGCATGCGATAGAGAAGATATTGGCAAGGCACAGCGGCCGCGACCGGGTAACAAGCGGGGAAATCGTAACGGCTGACATTGATTTTGCGGAGATTAACGACCTGTATCTCCAAACCATCTATTCCTTCCGGGAGATGGGAGGGGAGAAGGTATGGGACAGGGACAAGGCGGCCTTTATATTCGACCACTATGCGCCCTCACCCACCATTGAGGCGTCCCAGAACCACAGGGAGATGCGCCTGTTCAGGGAGGAACAGGGACTTACCCATCATTTTGACATCAATGCGGGAATCTGCCATCAGGTTATGCCTGAGGCCGGACTGGTATATCCCGGTATGATTCTGGTGGCAACGGATTCCCACACCACCACCCACGGCGCGTTCGGATGCCTGGGAACAGGCATTGGGGCCACGGATATGGCTACGGTCCTGATAACCGGGAAACTCTGGTTCAGGGTTCCGGAAATCATACGGATACACCTGGAAGGAATGCCGGGACGCCATGTGCTTCCCAAAGACGTTATTTTGTATATCATAGGAAAAATGAAGGCGGACGGCGCGGTGTATAAGGCCATCGAGTTCACCGGATCCTATGTGGAACAGCTGGATGTGGCGGGGCGCATGGTGCTCTGCAACATGGCTGTGGAAATGGGGGCAAAGACAGCTTACATGGAGCCCAACCAGGCGGTCCTGGACTATGTGGCAGGCCGCACCAGCCGCCCGTTTACGGTGGAGCGCACGGACCGTGATTTTGAATATGAGGAAACCTATGTCTTTGATATAAGCGGACTGAAGCCCCAGGTTTCCATGCCCTCCAGCGTGGACAATGTGGGCACGGTGGCCCAGGCCGGCAGGGTCCGTATCGACCAGGCCTTTGTGGGAGCCTGCACCGGCGGACGCGTGGAGGATATAGGGGAGGCTGCCCGCATCCTTAAGGGGCAGAAGATTGCCCCCCATGTCCGTATGGTGGTGATTCCGGCATCCGCTGAGGTTCTCAAGGAATGTATGGCAAAGGGATATCTGGACACCCTCATAGACGCGGGAGCCACCATATCCGCCCCGGGATGCGGTCCCTGTCTCAGCGCCCACCAGGGAGTCCTGGCCGCAGGGGAGGTGTGCGTCACCACCTCCAACCGGAATTTTCCGGGGAGGATGGGGAGCAGGGATTCCGGCATATACCTGGCGTCGCCGGCCACCGTGGCCATGTCTGCGAGGACCGGGTATCTGACAGACCCGTCCGGGGAAAATCCGGGAGAAGGGGACGAACCGGAAACAGAAGCGTCCGGGAAAGGGGAGTGAGAAAATGAGGGAAGAATTTACAGGCCAGGCTCTGGCACTGGGAAAAAACATTGACACGGACCAGATCTATCCGGGCCGCTACCTGGCCCTTACCAATCCGGAGGAAATAGGCAGCCACTGCCTGGAAGGCGTGGACGAAGGAATCGCCGGAACATTTCCAAAGGGCGGAATCATCGTGGCGGGCACTAATTTTGGGTGCGGCTCCAGCAGGGAGCATGCGGCCATTGCCCTTCTTAACATGGGAGCGGGAGCCGTGGTGGCCGAATCCTTTGCAAGGATCTTTTACCGCAATGCCGTCAATCTGGGCCTTCCTCTTCTGGTATGCAAGGGCATCGGAGGAAAGGTGGAGAGCGGCCAGAACCTGGAAATCAATATGAGGACAGGTGAGCTCAGAAACCTGGATACAGGGGAAAGCCACCTGTGTGAACCAATTGGGGAATATGCCATGTCCATTCTGGAAGCGGGGGGCATCAAGCCCTTGTTTGCCAGGCGGATGAAAGAGGGACGCCATGACAGCTGAACGGTATATCAGGCAGTACGCCGAAGCGTTTATGAAGCTGGACCGGAGGTTCTGGAACTATGAGGACGGCTGCGTCCTCACTGCCCTGGAGGCCATGTATAAGGCCACGGGCAGGAAACGCTATGGGGAGGCGGTCCAGGTGTTTCTGGACCGGTACGTATGCGCTGACGGAAGGATACGGTGGTATGACCGGGAGGAGTACAGCCTTGACAAGATTCCGTCCGGCCGGGGCCTGCTCTTTCTGTACCGTGAGACAGGGCAGGAGAAGTACCGGCTGGCAGCGGAGCAGCTTATGGAACAGCTGCGTCACCAGCCCAGGACAGAATCCGGAAGCTTCTGGCATAAGAAGATATATCCCCGCCAGATATGGCTGGACGGCCTTTATATGGCGGCGCCCTTTTACCTCCAGTATGAAATGGAGCTGGGGGACAAGAAGAACTGTGCTGACATTATAAAGCAATTTGAAAATGCCAGGCGGTACCTGTACGATGAATCAGCCGGTCTGTACATCCACGCGTACGATGAGGGAAAATGCCAGTTCTGGGCCGACCCGGAGACGGGGCGTTCCCCCAATTTCTGGTCAAGGGCAGAGGGCTGGTATCTGATGGCACTGGCAGACTGCTGCGCCATCCTGCCAAGGGATGCAGAGGGCTGGCAGTACCTGGCCGGTTTGTGGAAGGAAGCCATGGAGGGAATGCTTCGGTACCAGGACCGGAAAAGCGGTCTGTTCTTCCAGCTGACGGCGCTGGAAAAGGAACCGGGCAATTATCTGGAGACTTCCGCCTCCGCCATGGTGGCATACTCCATTTATAAGGGATATGAGATGGGGATATTTGACAGGGAGACAGCCCGCAGGGCGGACCTCATCATGATGGCCCTGGAGACAGAGAAGCTGAAGGTCAGAAACGGATGCCTCCATCTGGAGGGAACCTGTGCAGGCGCAGGTCTGGGACCGTCCAACCGGCCGGAGCGGGATGGCAGCCGGGCTTATTATCTGGGTGAGGCGGTTGTCTCAGACGAGCAGAAGGGCGCGGCCGCCTTTATGCTGGCTTACAGCCAGTGGGAGGCCGGCAGAAGAAGGATACAGGACGGGGAGGAGACAGGTATGGTAAAGATAAACGATGTGTATGAACTGCGGCACCGGCCAGTGGAGGAGATAGAGCTTGGCTATGGTACAGGCACGGAAATGGTAAAAATCCCCAGAGACTCCATTGCCCATATACTGATTCCCCATAAAAAGGAGACGGGAGCGCCGGAGGAGGATATCATTGAGCAGGCCCTGGATTCACCTGTAGGTACCAAGCGGCTGGAGGAACTGGCATCAGGGAAACAGGATGTGGTCATTATTACCAGTGACATCACACGTCCCATGCCCTCCTGGAGGGTGCTTCCCCATGTGCTAAAATGTCTGGAAAAAGCCGGGGTCAGCCGTTCCCATGTCACGGTGGTGTTCGCGATGGGGACCCACAGGAGACATACGCCGGAGGAGATGCGTCATCTGGCGGGAGACGAGGTTTACAATACATACAGATGCATGGACTCGTCCGAATGCAGCTTTATTCATATGGGAGAGACAAAGGCCGGGACACCGGTAGACATAGCGGATAAGGTGGCTCATGCCGACCTGAGAATCTGTCTGGGCAATATTGAGTACCATTTTTTTGCCGGTTATTCCGGCGGCGCAAAGGCAATCATGCCGGGCGTTTCCACCATGCAGGCTATTCGGAAAAACCACAGCAGGATGATCCACCCCATGGCAAAGGCGGGAACCCTTGAGGGGAATCCGGTGCGGGAGGACCTGGAAGAGGCGGCCGGTATCTGCGGCGTGGATTTCCTCTTGAATGTTGTTCTGGACGAGCATAAAAATGTCATCCACGCGGTGGCGGGAGAGCTGAAGGAGGCACACAGAAAGTGAAGCAGGTTCCTGGACTGGTTTTACCGTATGGAAATCAATGAGCTGGCGGATATCGTAATTGTCTCCCAGGGCGGGGCTCCAAAGGATCTGAACCTGTATCAGACCCAGAAGGCCCTGGCCAATGCGGAGCAGGCAGTGCGTCCGGGAGGCATCATTATTCTGGCAGGCACCTGTCCGGAGGGATTGGGCGGAGCTGTGTTTGAGCAGTGGATGCTGGAGGCGGAGGATCTGGACAGCATACTGGAACGTATACAGAAGGATTTCCAGATTGGCGGACACAAGGCGGCCTCCTTTGCCAGGGCCTTAAAACGGGCCGGGATATTTCTGGTATCGGGAATTGACAGGGAGCTGGTGCGCAACATTTTCATGGAGCCGTTTGACCATGTGCAGGAGGCATATGACGCGGCTGTAACGGAGCTGGGGCAGGGGGCCAGGGTGATTGTGATGCCCTACGGCGGTTCCACCTTACCGGTTTTGGCCGGGAAGTAAACGGACCGGAGCGTAAACAGGCGGGGTATTTGAAACAGGATACTGCCGCCTGTTTTTTGTGTAATTTACTTAAGTTGAAGACGAAATTTCGTAAAAAGTATCCATATGCAGGGAAAAACAGATGTGATAGACTAAATAGAAAGGTATTACCATAATACTATAATGAAATACAGCAAAGCCCGCGTTTGCGAGGGCGTGTTTGAAAATTGCTTTCCGGCAGATGCACGCCCTCGGCCGGATATAGAAAGGAAACAGGATATGTCTTCAATAGCACCCATCCGAAAAAAAACATTGAGTGACAGCGTGAAAGACTCGCTGCGAAAACTGATATCAGATAAAGCCTTTCATGAGTCGGGGAAGCTGCCGCCGGAGGAGGAGCTGGCCAGACAGCTGGCCGTCAGCCGTATTACCATACGCAAGGCCCTGACGGACCTGGAACAGGAGGGACTGCTCCTGCGCATTCACGGCAGGGGAACCTTTGTAAATCCCGCCGCCGGGCAGGTGAAGGTGAATCTGTCCAGCATGCTTGAATTTGGTTCCGTTATCAGCGGAAATGGATACCGTCCTGAGTGCAGACTGGTTTCCATGGAGGAGGAGAGGATACCGGCCTCCTTTGGGGAACAGCTTGGCACCGGCAAGGGCGGCAGGGGCATACGGGTGGAGAAGCTGTATATGGCTGACAATATTCCGGCCATTGTCAGCATAGGGCGTATCCCCCTTCATCTGTTTTCGGAAACACCTGACCGGACAGTCTGGCAGGAGAAGTCCAATTTTGAGGTGATTCAGGAATATTCTGGCCGCATGGTGGTGCGGGACTGGATAGAGATCAGCTCCCTGTCAGAGAAGGAGGCGGGAGAAATGCTGGGACACCCCTGTCCCCTTAAGGCAGCTTCTATGCTGATGATTCAGGCAGTGGGGTATGACCAGAACAGCGAGCCCGTCATACACGGCGTGGCGCTCTACGATACCGGCCGCATCCGTTTTAACCTGCTGCGTCATGCGGAGGGGTGATGTGCGGGGACTTACTAGGGAGCAGTTATAAAGATTCTCTATAAAGATTATGTATAGATTCCCTCCTGCGATGCCTGTTACAGACGACAGGAGGGAATCCTTCCATAGCCCCGGATAATACTGAAAATATAGGTTAACTACGTCAATTTAAAGGTATTACCATAATATCATAGTACTGATTTGCGCAAGGTAATGTTGCTTCGGATTAACTTTTTTCAACCAATATTTTTTTCAACCAATAATAAAAATTCAAAGGAGGAAGCTATGAACACATTGGAAAAACATTTTAAAATCAGGGAGCGGGGCTCCAGCGTAAGGACTGAGGTGCTGGCCGGAATGACGACCTTTGCCACCATGGCCTACATCATTATCCTGCAGCCGGTAAACATGCGGGAAACGGGGATGGACACGGTGGGAATACTGATTGCCACGGCGCTGGTTTCCGCGTTTATCACCATGCTGATGGGGGTGGCGGCCAACATGCCGATTGCCCTGGCTCCCGGGATTGCGTCCGGCATTGTGCTTACTTATTCCATCGTAGTGCCGGGATTGGCTGACTGGAAGGTGGGACTTGGCATGTCCATGATTTCCGCGATCCTGTTTCTGGTGCTGAGCCTGTTTAAGATCCGGGAAAAGATAGTGGAGCTGATACCTAAAAACATCAAGATTGGCATCAGCGCAGGGCTGGGCATCTTCATCATCCGCACGGCCCTGGTCAATGCGCGGCTGGTGAATCCGGATTTTAGGGGCTTCGGGGATTTCTCCGACCCTTCTGTGCTGCTGTCTGCTGTCAGCATTGTCATCTGTTTTATCCTGTATTTCCTCCGCATCAAGACAGGAGGAAGGGAGTACAGAATCAGAAGCTCTCTGCTGATTGCCATTGTTGCCACCACTGTGATTGGCATTCCCATGGGCGTGGTCCAGGTACCGTCATCCATATTCACATCGGGGGGGGGGGGGCATTGCAACCCTTGGCAATATTGGTTTTATGGCGGTTGGGGGGGGGGGTTTGGGACCGGTGTATTTTGCGTTTGGGGTGGCCTTT
>JAJQEA010000043.1 GCA_021201905.1 Clostridia bacterium | reverse complement strand
AACCAGTATCACGCCCCCCAGATACGTGGTGATGTATGTGTTCTGGAATAGCAAGGGGCCGAAAAACGGAATTTTGCCCAGCAGGGGGACGGATTCAATCCGGAAGGTATTGCTGAACTGAATCTGCTGCACGCCCTGGATAACCCTGGCCGCAAAGATGGCAAAGGCCGGGGCAAACATATTGAGGGCGGTACCGCTGATGGTCTGGTTTGCCTTCGTGTTGATGGACGCGTAGGCATGGAAAAAGGCAAAGACAGCTCCTGTGGCCGTGGAGATAAGGATGGCCAGAAGCAGCTGCACCTGTCCGCTCATCCTGCCTCCCGTCATATTCAGGAACAGGATGCCCGTAAAGGCTCCCATGGTCATGATTCCCTCCAGGGCAATGTTGACCACGCCGCCTCGCTCGGAAAACATGCCTCCCAGGGCCACAATCATCAGGGGAATGGTAAACAGCATGGTCTGCTGGAATATAAAATAGATCACACTCATGTCTGGCCGCCTCCTTTCTCCTGCTTTCGGTTCATCCGGGTCAGGATGGTTTTCACTATCAGGGCAAAGGCGCTGAAATAAATGATGACCGCCACAATGATGTCAATGATTTCCGTGGAGAATTCAAAGAGCTGCAGGTAAAATCCCCTGGCTGTCAGATAAGCGATGAACAGCCCGGAAAACAGCACTCCGATGGGATGGCTCAGTCCCAGCAGCGCCACGGAGATGCCGGTAAAGCCTTCCGGCGCAAGCACATCCTTTATCTCAATGTGCTTGCCGGTGCCTGCCAGGTACAGAAGCCCCCCTGCCATGCCTGCTATGGCCCCTGCTATGACCATGCTCATGATGATGTTCCTCTTCTCATTGATGCCCGCATACCTGCTGGCGTCCCGGTTAAAGCCCACTGCCTTAAGCTCATAGCCAAAGGTGGTCTTATTGAGGATAACCCATATGAGGAGCACCGCGGCAATGGCCAGAAGGATACCTCCCCCCACGCTGGACTCCGAAAACAGCTTATCCATTCCCATCTTGGGGATCTGCGCGGTGGCCGCCACGTTCCTGGATTCATTGCGCAGGTTGTTAAAGAGAGGCTTGTAGCTCTTGACAATCCAGTTCACCATGTACATGCCGATATAGTTCATCATGATGGAGGCAATAACCTCGTTTACATTAAAGCAGGCTTTCAGAACCCCCGGGACCATTCCCCACAGAGCTCCGCCCAGAATGGCTGCCAGCAGGGCCACGGCCCACTGAATCCTCCCAAGGCCGGTCCACATGATTCCCACATAGACAGCCGCAAAGGCGCCCACGATAAACTGCCCCGGCGTGCCGATGTTAAACAGGCCCGTCTTAAAGGCAAAGCCAACGGAAAGGCCGGTCAGTATAATGGGGGTTGCGTAGTAAAACACCTGTCCCACGCCCTTTAAGCCGTGGGTAAAGGCCCCTGTCAGGATGGTCACAAATCCCGGCAGTGCCTGGGAGGGATTGCATATCAGCAGTATGACGAATCCTACCAGCAGTCCGATGACAATGGCAAACACCGATGACAGCACACCTACATAATCCTGTTTTCTCCCTGTCCTGTTGTTTGGACTCATGGCCTCTCACCTGCCTTTCCTTTTGGCTCCTGGCGTTTAGAGCCGGCCATGTAGAGGCCCAGCTCCTGTACCGTCACTTCCCTAGGATTCAGGTCAGCCACAATGGTGCCCTCAAACATGACCAGAATCCGGTCGCTGAGATTCATGACCTCGTCCAATTCCAGGGATATGAGCAGAATGGCCGTGCCGGCGTCCCTCTGCTTCACCAGCTCCCTGTGGATGTATTCGATGGCGCCCACATCCAGCCCTCTGGTGGGCTGGACCGCCAGCAGGATGTCATGCTCCCTGGATATCTCCCTTGCCACGATTGCCTTCTGCTGGTTGCCTCCGGACATGCTGCGGGTGATGGTGTCCGCTCCCTCGCCGCTTCGTATGTCAAAGTCCTCAATCAGCCTGTCGGCATACTTATATATCTCCTCGTTCTTAAGGAAACCCCAGTGCTGGAACCCAGGCTCAAAATACTGCTGCAGCACCAAATTATAGGCCAGGTTATAATCCAGTACCAGTCCATGCTTGTGCCAGTCCTCCGGTATATGGCTGAGCCCCTGGGTATTGCGGGAGCGTATGCTCTTTTTCGTCACATCCCGGCCGTTTATCAGGATTCTTCCTCCTGCGGTTTCACCCAGGCCGGTAATGGCATGCACCAGCTCTGTCTGCCCGTTGCCGTCGATTCCGGCAATGCAGACAATCTCCCCGCTTCTCACCTGAAAGCTCACATCGTTTACCACCAGCTTGGTGTGGCCTTCCATATGGGATTTCACCGATACGTGCTCTGCCTCCAGCACAGTCCTGCCCAGCTCTGCCGGAGTCTTTTCAACAGACAGGCTCACCTTGCGGCCCACCATCATCTCCGACATCTCCTCCTTGCTCACGTCCGCCACGTCCACAGTGCCGATATATTTTCCGCGGCGCAGAACAGAACATCGGTCCGCCACCGCCTTGAGTTCGTCTAGCTTGTGGGGGAGGAATAGGATGGATGTCCCTTC
>JAJQEA010000053.1 GCA_021201905.1 Clostridia bacterium | reverse complement strand
GGGGCGGGAGGATTCCATGCCGCTTTGCCTGCCGTATTTTACCATATAATCCAGCAGAAGATAGGAGGGCGGGTAGAACAGCTTGGCCCCGTTGTTATAAGAGGAGCGGTATAGCTTGAAGGCAGTGTGGCGGGCAGTCAGGTTCAGTATGTTTATGTCGGAGGCCAGCCAGCGCTCCGCGTCCCTGCGGCTTATGTAGGCCACCACATTATCGGTCACGGCCTCAATGGTTACGGAGGTGTGGCTCATTCCGGCCAGGATCGTGACCTCCCCGGTGAAATCTATGGCTTTATTGCTCTCGATCATATAGACATTTCCGTTCTCAAATTCGTTGATGACCCGGTTTTCACCCTTTGCAACGATTCCGAAATACCCTAATTCCATATTTTTCTGGTGAATGATGGAGCCCGCCGCATGGGTCCTTACGGTGCAGCGGCTGCGGATGTCCTCCGGCATGTTTTTTGTATATTCCTTCAGAGCGGGCACGGCCGCTTCCAGTTCTGTGAGTGTCATTTGTATTCCCCGCTTTTATCAGTCATTTATTGTTAGTATATCATCTTATATTTCTCAAAATCAATGCATTTTCTTGTTAAAAGTGCTCATTTGTCCTTTTTTATATTTGGGAATTTGTCTAAAATATTCAATACAAGGTGATTGTAACAGCCGGCCGGGGTGAAAATAAATAAATTAAGGCCGGCTGGAAAGGAGGGGCTCTTATGAGCGGCAAGAAAGAAACATATGTGTATGGTTCCCTTAAGGAACGGTTTACACTGGAATGGAAGATTTACGCACTGGCATTTGTATTTATCCTCATAGCAGATAATATAGGCCAGATTAAGATTCCGGTGGGGAAAGGAATGTTTATCCTGTTCCCGATTTTCTATGCAATAATACTGGGGGTATTAAGCGGGCCGCAGGTACTTAAAATCGTGGATAACAGGCATGTGAAGGCGGCTTCAAAACTGGTGGTGGTGGGTATATGTCCCTTCATTGCCAAGCTGGGGATTACGGCAGGAGCCAACATCGACACCATCCTTCAGTCCGGTCCGGTTCTTCTGCTCCATGGATTTGGAAATCTCCTGGGGCCGCTTCTGGCACTGCCCGTTGCAATCCTGCTGGGCATGAAGCGGGAAGCCATCGGCGCCTGTCATTCCATCAACAGGGAGTACCACATGGCACTGATTAACAACATCTACGGACCTGATTCCGCAGAGGCCAGAGGAAGCCTTTCCATCTACATCGTAGGCGGCATGGTGGGTACCATCTACTTCGGCCTCATGGCATCCGTGGTGGGAATGACAGGGTGGTTCCATCCCCAGGCCCTGGGACTGGGATCCAGCGTAGGCGCGGGCATCATGATGGCAAGCTCAAGCGCCAGCCTGTGCGCCATTTATCCGGAATGGACCGACACCATTTCAGCCATGGCCAGCGTTGGTGAAACCATTGCCGGAATCACGGGCATGTATATCACCATGTTTATCGCAATACCCATGACGGATAAGTTATATACGATTCTGGAACCAAAGCTGGGGCGTTTTGCCTTAAAGAACAAAGAGGACAGGGATATTAAGGAGGAGACGGTATGAGATACATAGAATGGCTTGTTTTGTTTGTATTGGCGGCATGTGGAACCGGCCTTGCCAACCTGATTGGCTACGGGGTGGGAATTACGGACTCCCTTCCCGGACTGGCAGTGCTCATTGTGATATCCATGGCAGCGGTATTTCTCACCAAGGTGCTTCCCCTGAAGCTTCCCATCGTGGCCTACTGTTCCATCATAGGGCTGCTCTCTGCATCCCCCATATCACCGGTAAGGGATTTTGTGATTCAGGCAGCCTCCAACATTAACTTTACGGCTCCTTTTACCATGGTTGGAGCGTTTGCGGGTCTGGCTATCAGCGACCAGCTAAAGACATTCATCAGCCAGGGCTGGAAGATACTGATAGTGGGAATTTTTGTCATGACGGGAACCTTTCTCGGGTCCTGCCTCTGGGACCAGATGCTTCTCAGCCTGGCAGGCGTTATCTAATAGCGTGAAGAGATGACGGCGGAGGGTGATATCTGACAGGCCGTCCCATTGGAAAAGGAGAAGATAAGATGCAGACATGTGATTTGTTAATAAAAGACAGTACGCTGTTGATAAAGTATGACCAGTTGGAGGAACATGTGGATATGGCGGTTTCCGGGGGAAGAATTCTGGAAACCGGCAGGGAGCTGCGGAAAAAATATGAGGCCCGTGAGACAATAAACGGAAAAGGAAAGCTGTTCATGCCCGGCCTGATTGACAGCCATATGCACACCGGACAGCAGCTGTTAAAAGGACTGGTGCTGGATGCAAAGCCCATTATCTGGACCAGAATCATGCTTCCCTTTGAGAGCACGCTGACCCCGGATAAGATGCGCCTCTGCGCCCAGGCAGCCGCCCTGGAGATGATAAAATGCGGTACGGCAGGCTTTATCGACGCTGGCAGCTATCATATGGAGACAGCGGCCTCTGTCTATGAGGAAAGCGGCCTTCGTGGCGCCCTGTCCTATTCCACCATGGATGAGGAGGGGCTTCCCCAGTCCATAGCCATGGACGCAGAGGAGGCGTTAAAGCGCACGGATTCCCTGTATGACAGGTTCCACGGAAAGGGAAACCTTAAGGTCTATTACTCTCTTCGCGCCCTGAATTCCTGTTCCAGCCGGCTTGTGGAGCTGGAAGCCATGCGGGCCAGGGAGAGGGGCACCATGCTTCAGGCCCACATGAACGAATATATGGGGGAGATCAACGGCATTGTGGACCGGGAGGGGATGCGTCCTTATGAGTATCTGGAGAAAATGCATGTGCTGGGAAGCAATTTCCTGGGCGCTCACAGCCTGATATTGTCCGAGCAGGAAAAATCCCTGGTGATGGAGCGGGGAGTAAAGACATGCCACTGTCCCTTCAGCAACTGCGGCAAGGCGGTGCCGGATACGCCCCAGCTTCTGGAGATGGGGATTCCGGTGGGCCTGGGTTCGGACGGAGCGGCCCACGGGGGCTTAAGCCTCTGGAATGAGATGAAGATATTCCGTTCCGTCATGAACATATACCACGGCGTTCCCAACGGAAATCCCAAGGTGATGCCTGCCGAGACCATTTTCAAAATCGTGCTGGAAGGCGGGGCCGCGGCTCTGAACGAGGAAGGAAGCCTGGGCCGTCTGGAAGCCGGATACAAGGCGGATATCATCAGCATTAACATGGATCAGCCCCATCTGTGCCCCACCGGAAACAAGCTTCATACACTGTTTGAATGTGTAAATGCCGGCGATGTGCAGGATATGATTGTGGGGGGCAGGATCCTCATGAAGGACAGGGAGGTCCTGCCGCTGGACGAGGAGCGGATTATGTACGAGTCCAGGAAATATATGGAAGAAAACGCAGATACATTTTAAATGATTATATAAAGTTATATCAAGGAGGAAAACTGGTTCATGGTGTTCTGGATGATTGTTATGGCAGCGAACCTGGTAGTTGGCGCGTTTGTAGGACTTACGGGGGTGGCAGGCTTCCTGCTTCCCATTGTGTATACAGGTCCCCTGGGAATGGGGGTGACGGAGGGGCTGGCGCTGAGCTTTGCGGCATTCATTGTGTCGGGCGCCCTGGGATCCGTCAATTATAACAAGGCGGGAAACCTGGATATCCCATTTGGAATCCGTCTCAGCCTGGGAAGCCTTGCGGGCGCTGTTCTGGGAGTGAAGCTGAACCTTATTATTCCGGAATCCACAGTAAAGGTTATTTTGTATGTGGTGGTTCTTATCTCCGGTATCTCCATCCTGCTTCGCAAGGATAAGAGCCAGGAGGAAGGGGGCAGGGGATACGTTATCTCAGAGCATCTGGCAGCCACCCTGGTTCTGGGATTTGCCACCGGTGCCGTGTGCTCCCTGTCAGGCGCAGGGGGCCCGGTTCTGGTCATGCCCCTTTTGGTGGTTCTGGGCATCGGCATCAGGACCGCGGTGGGGGTGGCCCTCTTTAACTCTGTATTCATCGGCATACCTGCCTGTATCGGATACATGATGCAGTGCTCCGTAAAGGACATTCTGCCTGTTATGGCGGCGGCCCTTGTGTTTCACGGCATTGGAGTTGTATTCGGAAGCAGGAATGCGGTTAAAATCAATCAGATGCTTCTGAAAAAAGGCATTGCTGTATTTTCTATATTGATAGCCATATGGAAGCTGGCCCTCTAAAGAGGCAGGAAAATGGAAAAGAGGACGGATTAATCATGAATCATATAGTAGGTAAAGGCGTTACACGTGTTGACGCATACGGAAAAGTCACAGGAGAGGCAAAGTATACAGCGGACCTGGAGCCCAGGGACTGCCTGTGCGCCAGGGTGGTCCATTCCACCATTGCCAATGGGCTGGTCAGGAGGTTTGACCTTGAGGACGCCCTGAAGGTGCCGGGGGTTGTGAAAATCGTCACCTGTTTTGATGTGCCGGATTACCAGTTTCCCACAGCAGGCCATCCGTGGAGCGTGGAGGCCGCTCACCAGGATATCGGGGACAGGAAGCTTTTGAACCGGCGCGTCAGGCTCTACGGGGATGACATTGCTGCCGTCATTGCCTCGGATGATGTGGCCTGCCAGCAGGCGGCCCGCCTCATAAAGGTGGAATATGATGAATACAAACCAATGGTCACAGTGGAGCAGGCCATGGCAGAGGACGCTGCGCCCCTTCACCCTGATCTGAGAAAGGACAATGTGCTTGCCCACTCCCACCTCACCATGGGGCCAAAGGATTTTACCTTTGAGGAAGGGATCAGGAAAGCGGAGGAGATGTACGGAAAGGAGAATCTGGTGGTCCTGGAGCGGGAGTATCACACTCCCCGTATTTCCCACTGCCACATTGAACTGCCGGTTTCCTGGGCGTACCAGGAGCCCAACGGCAAGATAACAGTCACATCCTCCACCCAGATTCCCCATATTGTACGCCGGGTCATTTCCCAGGCACTGGGACTGCCGGTTGGAAAGATAAGGGTCATCAAGCCCTATATCGGCGGAGGCTTCGGCAACAAACAGGATGTGCTCTATGAGCCCTTAAATGCCTACCTGACCACCGTGGTGGGAGGGCGTCCGGTCCGACTGGAGATCAGCAGGGAGGAGACCATTTACGGAACCAGGACCCGCCATGCCATTGACGGAAAATGCAGGGCCCTGGCCACAAAGGACGGGAGGATGCTTGCCAGGAAGCTGGAAGCCTATGCCAACAACGGCGGCTATGCATCCCACGGCCACGCCATCTGCGCCAACTGCGGCAATGTATTCAAGGATATTTACCAGGACCGGCTGGGGGCGGAGATTGACTGCTACACGGTATGGACCTCCACTGCCACCGCGGGAGCCATGAGGGGATACGGCATTCCCCAGGCAGCCTTTTTATCGGAATGCCTTGCGGACGATGTGTGCCGGGCAATCGGCGCGGATCCCCTGGCTTTCCGCATGGAAAACTGTATGGGAGAGGGATTTGTGGACCCGGCCAACGGCATTACCTTCCATTCATACGGCCTAAAGAGATGCATGGAGGAAGGGGCGAAGTACATTGGCTGGGAGGAGAAGCGCAGGGCCTATGCCAACCAGACAGGCCCCGTGAGACGGGGAGTGGGAATGGCCATCTTCTGCTATAAGACAGGTGTATACCCCATTTCCCTGGAGACTGCCTCCGCCAGGATGATACTGAACCAGGACGGTTCCATGCAGCTTCAGCTGGGAGCCACGGAAATCGGACAGGGAGCCGATACCGCGTTCAGCCAGATGGCCGCTGAGACAACGGGCATTTCCCTGGATAAAGTGTATATTGTATCCACACAGGATACGGATACAGCTCCCTTTGACACAGGCGCATATGCGTCACGCCAGACCTATGTGACCGGCATGGCTGTCAAGAAATGCGCGCAGCAGTTTAAGGCCAGGATTCTGGATTATGCCAGCTTCATGCTGGAGGGCCGCCCGGCAGATGAGCTGGACGTGGTCTGCGACCACATCGTTGAGAAAGATACGGGAAAAGAGCTTCTTAATATGGAAACCCTGGCGCTGACCGCCTTTTACTCCCTGGAGCGCTCTGAGCACATCACTGCGGAGGCCACCAGCCAATGCAGGGATAACACATTTTCTTCCGGCTGCTGTTTTGTGGAGGTGGAAGTGGATATGCCGTTGGGACAGGTGACGGTAAAGGACATTGTGAATGTCCATGATTCAGGAATGCTGATCAATCCTGTACTGGCGAAAGCGCAGGTGCACGGCGGCATGTCCATGGGCCTGGGGTACGGCCTGTCTGAGGAATTCTTATATAATGACGCCGGCAGGCCTCTTAATGATAATCTGCTGGATTATAAGATTCCCACAGCCATGGATACGCCGGACCTTCATGTAAAGTTCATCCAGCTTGAGGATCCCACCGGCCCTTACGGAAACAAGTCCCTGGGAGAACCGCCGGCTATTCCTGTGGCGCCGGCCCTGCGAAATGCGGTGCTCCATGCCACGGGAGCCGCCATGGATACCATACCCATGACGCCCCAGAGGCTTATAGAGGCATTTCAGGCAAAGGGCCTGATATAAAAGACGTAACGGCTGGTGTAAATCAGCAGGCCAGGTAAGTATAAAGGAGAGTCATCATGTTTGATATAAAGTCATTTTACGAAGCGGATTCGGTGGAGGACGTCATTGCCGCCCTCACAGCGGACCCGCAGTCCCAGGTCATCAGCGGGGGAATGGATATGCTCATACGGGTCAGGGAGGGAAAGGACGCGGGCAGGAGCCTGGTTTCCATCCACAATATCCCG
The DNA here is from genome assembly GCA_021201905.1 of Clostridia bacterium. Lineage (GTDB taxonomy): Bacteria > Bacillota > Clostridia > Lachnospirales > Lachnospiraceae > Enterocloster. The sequence goes on along the minus strand of JAJQEA010000053.1, from coordinate 18,881 downwards.
GAATTAAAGGGCGTCAGCCTGGAGGCGGACGGGACCATCATCATCCGGCCGGCAACCTCCTTTTCCCATATAACCAATGACCCCATTATAAAGAAGCACCTCAACATGCTGGGAGAGGCAGTGGACCAGGTGGGAGGACCCCAAGTGAGAAACACGGCCACCATCGGAGGGAATATCTGCAACGGCGCCACCTCTGCGGATTCCGCATCCACCATGTGCGCTCTGAATGCCGTGGTGGTGCTAAAAGGGCCTGAGGGAGTGAGGGAGGTGCCTGTGACAGAATTCTATACAGGTCCCGGGCGTACGGTCCGCAAACAGAATGAGGTCTGTACGGCATTTAAGATTGCCAGGGAAAACTATGAGGGATGGGAAGGGCATTATATTAAATACGGCAAACGAAAGGCCATGGAAATCGCAACACTGGGATGCGCGGTAAGGGTAAAGCTGTCTCCCGATAGAACGGTGTTTGAGGACGTACGCCTGGCTTACGGCGTGGCGGCCCCCACTCCGGTGCGCTGCCATGAGGCGGAGGAAGCCCTCCGCGGAAAAAAGGTGTCTGATACATCCATATACGATCTGTTTGCACAAAAGGCCCTGGCCCAGGTAAATCCCCGCACGTCCTGGAGGGCCGGCCGGGAATTCCGCCTGCAGCTCATTGGGGAGCTGGCCAGGCGCGCTCTTAAAACATCCATCACACTGGCAGGAGGTAAGACAGATGCTTAAAGTAATCAAGCTTAAGATTAATGGTAAGGAACAGGAGACTGCCGTGGATGACAGGGAATCTCTTCTGGATACTCTTCGCCGCCTGGGCTTCACATCCGTAAAAAAGGGGTGCGAGGTAGGGGAGTGCGGGGCCTGTACAGTCCTTGTAAACGGAGAGGCCATTGATTCCTGCATCTACCTGTCCATGTGGGCGGACGGCAAAAGCATCATGACAGTGGAAGGCCTGAAGGGTCCAAACGGCGAGCTGAGCCCTATCCAGAAAGCCTTTATAGAGGAGGCGGCCGTGCAGTGCGGATTCTGCACGCCCGGCCTTATCATGTCGGCTGTGGAGATAGTAGGCACAGGCAAGAAGTACAACCGGGAGGAGCTGAAAAAGCTGATATCTGGGCATCTCTGCCGCTGTACCGGCTATGAAAACATACTCAATGCCATGGAGCGCATTGTGGAGGAGATATACAAAGTAGTGGGCGAGTAAGGAATGGATGCAGCGTAAGGGCTGGTGTACAGATTTATCTAATTGTCATGAAAAAACTGAAAATTTATACAATATATACGAAATAAACTATTAAAATTAAAATAATTACAAAAAAGTATTGACAAATAGTCTCCTTTTGAGTATACTAAAACTATCAAAAAGAACGAAATCTAAAGAAGGAGGTATGGACCACCAGAAAGTGATTTTTTAGTTTTCCATATAATCATTTGATTATATGGAAAACAGAGAATAAGTAATCTGCCTGATGAAATGTTCAAAAAAAGGAAACTGATACAATACGAGTCCGGTTATATTTTCAAATACCAAGTAGATTATCAAGGAACGGGAACATTTATAATGATATGACGAGAAAGTATCATTAAAATGTACTTGATAATGAAAGGTGAAAATAAACAGACCGTATATGTAAAGGAAATCCAAAAGAATAGAGTAAAGAGAGCAGAAAAACAAAAAACAGGTATCGATAAAGAGAAATCTGAATCGGTACCTGTTTTTTTGTTGCCTTTTTTTGGCTGTCCTTTTGCCCGGCAGTGTATCAGATGACGTATGCCTTTCCGACACATTGTAAATTTAAGGGAAAACAGGCGTAAAGTTGCACAGAAAAAGCTGCCTGTATTTAGCAAGATTTAACGATTCTATGGATGAATGTGAAATTGGGATTTACAAATACAATAAATCATGCTACATTCTAGATAACTTGTTAAACAAGTTAATCAACATATACATACTAAAATGAAACAGGTATAAAAATGGAGGGGACACGATGAAGAAAAGAATCAGACAGTGGGCAGCATTATGTGCGGCAGTGGGCATTGCGGGCAGCGCAGTGATGGGATGCGGTTCATCCGCATCCAAGTCAGACGCGGGAAGGGGACAGACTTCCCAGGAAGCCGGAAAAGCAGATGGAGCAGGAAATGCTTCCGGGGATGGAGCGCACATAGGAATTATTTTCACAGAGGCTGGCCTGGGAGGAAATTCCTTTAACGACCTGGCCCTGGAGGGTGTTAAAAAGGCTGCCGCGGATTACGGAATCACCTATGATGAGGTGGAGCCAAAGTCCGTATCAGATGAGGAAATCATCCAGGATGAGATGGCAGCCTCCGGGGACTACGATTTAATCATCTGCGTGGGGGCAGAGCAGGTGGACGCCCTGACCAATGTGGCGTCCACCTATCCGGAACAGCGGTTTGCCCTGTTGGACGCCACCTCTGATCTTTCCAATGTTGCCTCCTATTCCTGTAAGGAGCAGGAGGGAGCATTTCTTGCAGGCGCTCTGGCGGCCCTGGCAAAGCAGGAAAAGATAGATGACAAGCTGGGAGACGGAAAGACCATTGGATTCATCGGCGGTGTGGATAATCCCCTTATCAACCGTTTCGCGGCAGGATACAAGGCAGGAGCTGAGTATGTTGAACCGGAAATGAGGGTGCTTGTGGATTATGCGGGCGGCTTCAATGACCCAACTACGGCCAAGACCATTGCCAACACCTTTGTGGAGAAGGGGGCCGACGTAATCTTCCATGCGGCGGGTGCTTCGGGAATGGGGATGTTCCAGGCCGCCGAGGAAAAAGGCTTTGCCGCTATCGGAGTGAACTTAAACCAGAACAGCATTGCGCCGGACTATATCATGGCAAGCATGCTTAAAAAGCTGGATTCCTGTGCATACCATGCCATTGCCAGCATTGTGGAGGATACCTACACAGGAGAGAACCAGATGCTGGGACTCAGCGACGGAGGCGTGGATGTCACTGTGGAGGGCAGCAATATCAAGGTTTCAGACGATATCCTGGCCAGGCTGGACGAGATGAAGCAGAAAATCATATCAGGAGAGATTCAGGTTCCCTCTGAGCTTAATTAGCATTAGCCGGATAAATAGAGGAGGAAGATATGGACGCAATCAGAATGATTGGAATCGTCAAATGTTTTGGGCCGGTACGCGCCAATGACGGGATTGATCTCATAGTGGGACAGCAGGAAATCCACTGTCTCCTGGGTGAGAACGGAACTGGAAAAAGCACTCTGATGAATATTCTCTTCGGGCTGTACCATCCAGATGCGGGAGAGATATTCATTCATGAAAAAAAGACCGCCATAGCTAACCCCAACGATGCCTATGCCCTGGGAATCGGAATGGTTCATCAGCATTTTATGCTGGTAAACCAGCTGACGGTTCTTGAGAACATTATTTTGGGAAAGGAGTCCAGCGGATTGTTCCTCAACCGGAAGGAAAGCCAGAAAAAGGTGGAGGAGCTGGTGGAACGGTTCGGATTCAGAATTGACCTTCAGGAGAAGGTGGCAAACCTGTCCGTGGGAATGAAGCAGCGGGTGGAGATCCTCAAGACCCTGTACCGGGGAGCTGATATCATCATCCTGGATGAACCCACCGCGGTTCTCACGCCCCAGGAGGTGGACGAGCTGTTTAAGATTCTGCGGCAGCTAAAGGAAAGCGGCAAGACCATCATATTTATCACCCATAAGCTGAATGAGACCATGTCACTGTCTGACCGTATTACAGTCATCCGAAAGGGCAAGGTGGTGTTCCGGTGCGACACCAGCTCCACCAACGAGAAGGAGCTGGCCACCCAGATGGTGGGCAGGCAGGTGGAGAATATTGTGGCAAAGAGGGGGCAGAAGACCGGCCAGGCCGTGCTGGAGTTAAAAGGTGTGCGCCTTCATGAGAGGGCCGGGGAAACCATCAGCCTGAAGGTGCGGGCCGGAGAAATCCTGGGCGTTGCCGGGGTGGATGGAAACGGGCAGCAGGAGCTGGAGGAAATGATTGTGGGAAACTGCAAGGTAAGGGAAGGGGAGATTTTCATAAATGGAATTCCGGTCCAGAACATGGCTGTCAAGGACAGGAAGGCCATGGGCCTGGGATACATCCCGTCGGACCGCCACAAGAATGCCATGATTCCCAGCTTTTCCATTACAGAAAATTTCCTGCTGGGTTATCAGGAAACGCCTGAGTATTGCAGGAAGGGTTTTATTGATTATGAGAAGCTGAGACAGGATGCAAAAAAACAGGTAGAGGAATTTGAAATCAAGGTAGCCGGTGTGGACCAGGAGATAGGGCAGCTTTCAGGAGGCAACCAGCAGAAGGTAATTCTGGGAAGGGAAATCAGCCACGATCCCGGGCTGGTGCTGGTGGCCCAGCCTGTGAGAGGTCTGGATATCGGAGCTATTGAGAGGGTGCACAAGACACTTTTGCAGTTAAAGGAGCAGGGAAAGGCAATCCTGCTTATATCGGCAGAGCTTTCAGAGGTCATGAACCTGAGCGACCGCATCGCCGTGTTCTACGAGGGAGAAATCAGCGCCCAGTTTGACAACGGGGAATATACAAAGGAAGAAATCGGACTGTTCATGGCAGGAAAAAAACAGGAGGTGGGGGCTCATGAAATGGAACAGTAATAAGAACGGCCGGAGCGGCAGACACACAGCGGAAATAGGCAAATCCCTGGCATCCATAGGGCTTGCGCTTCTTATAGGCGCCCTTTTCATCCTTCTGGCAGGCGAATCACCCATAAAAGCCTATGGTTCCCTGATTCAGGGAGCTCTGGGCACACCGCAGTCCCTGGCCAATACAATCAGCAAGAGCATTCCGCTGGCCTTTACGGGTCTGGCGGTGGCCATGGGTTCCAGGTGCGGCATGCTGAATATCGGCGCAGAGGGACAGCTTCACGCAGGTGCCATGGCCAGTGTCATCACCGCCCTTTACTTCAGCGCGCTCCCTGCTCCCCTGCTGCTTGTAATCAGCATCCTGGCCGGAATCGCGGCGGGCATGATTGTGGGCAGTGTTCCCGGCATCTTTAAGGCCAGATTCAGCACCAATGAAGTAATCGTTGCCATCATGCTAAACTATATCTGTACGCTTTTTACATCCTACCTGGTAAACGGGCCCTTTAAGACAGAGGGTTCCACGGCCCAGACAGAGCTCATAGCCGAGGGAATCTGGTTCGGCAAGCTGCTGCCCAGGACCCAGCTCACCTACGCCCTGTTCCTGCTGCTCTTTGTGGCGGCAGCCATGTACATATTCCTGTGGAAGACTTCGGTGGGGTACCAGCTGAGGGCAGTGGGGGCCAATCCCTCGGCCTCCGGAACAGCCGGCATCCGGGTCAACATGTTCCTTATCATGTCCATGACCATCAGCGGGGGAATTGCGGCCCTGGCGGGCATTACAGAGGTGTTTGGAAAATACCACCATTTCATCGAGGGTTTTTCCCCATCCTTTGACTTTACGGGAATCGCCGTGGCCATATTGGGAAGGAATCATCCGGCCGGTGTGCTTTTGACCGCGTTGCTTTTCGGAATCATGGATATGGGGTCGCTGCGTATGAGCCGCGAGACCATGGTGAGCACCAACATGGTGACGGTAATACAGAGTCTGGTGATACTCCTGGTAGCGGCTCCGGAACTGATTAAGTGGAGCAGAAAGAGAGGATGACATATGGATATGATTAATAATTTTATCGGACTTACCCTGCAGCTTTCAGTGCCCATCATATTGGGAGCCCTGTGCGGCACCATCGCTGAGCGCGGAGGCATCATCCTCCTGGGGGTGGAGGGAATCATGCTAATAGGAGCGTTTGCCGGGGCAGCCGGTTCCTACGCAGCCGGCTCAGCCATGGCAGGGATGCTTCTGTCCGTGGTCCTGGGCGGCATGATTGGCTGGTTCTATGCCCTCTTCTGCCTGAAATGGAAAGCCCACCAGTCAGTGGTAGGCGTGGGCATCAATCTGTTTGCCAGCGGTATCACGGCCGTGATGCTAAAGGCAATCTGGCAGACAGAAGGAATGTCGGAATCCGTTCCCTCCATTTCCAATCTGACCATACCCGGCCTTTCGGGTATTCCGGTTATGGGGGCCCTGTTTAAAGACCAGTCCCCCTATCTCTACGCCATGTTTCTTATTGTGGCCGCTGTGTGGATCGTGTTTTATAAGACCAAGTTCGGACTCAGGTACCGGGCCATAGGAGACCAGCCCTATGCGGTACAGACAGCCGGTGTACAGGTAAACCGTTACCGTTACATTGCCATGATAGCCGCGGGAAGCATTGCGGGGCTGGCCGGTTCCTACCTGTTCATATCCCAGAATAACCTGTTTGTGGCGGATATGACGGCAGGCAGGAGATTTATGGGACTGGCAGCCAACATTTTCGGAGGGTGGCAGCCCCTGGGCTCCATGGGAGCCGGAATGATATTCGCGGTGGCCCAGGCCGCCAGGTTTTATCTGACGGATGCGTCTGTCCCGTCCCAGTTCGTCCAGATGCTGCCCTATGGGGTGACCCTGCTGGTGCTGCTGTTTGTGGGAAAGAGGGTGAAAGGTCCGGAGGCACTTGGCAAATTGGTGGATTAGTTCTATACTAATCTATAGTGAGCTATAGTGAGGACTGCCCGCCGGGCGCGCGAAAGGAGCAAGCAGACCTGTGAAGGACAATGTGATAAATGAGAAGAATGTAAAGATACCGTTGTATGTGACTGCCTATGAGACCATCAGCCAATGGCTGAAAGAGGGAAGGTATAAGGCTGGGGATAAGCTGCCGGGAGAGAACATCCTGGCAGAACAGCTTGCAGTCAGCAGAGGCACATTGCGGCAGGCCATGCTGCTTCTTCAGGAGGATGGCTTAATCATAAACCATCAGGGAAAGGGCAATATTGTGCTTTCCAACCAGGATATGAGCAAAAGCGGGCTGGAGAAGGTGGGAAATCCTATTGTGGATTTCTGCAGCCAGCCCATTGATAAGGTGGTGACCGCCATAGGGTTCCAGCCGGCCACCCAAAAGCACCAGCAGGTGCTTAAGCTGCGGCCCTCCAGTGTGGTGGCGGTCATTGATATAACCTATTACTGCGGTGATACGCCGGCTGGTTTTGCCATGGTGTATATGCCCCATGAGGTACTTGACAACAGCGATGTGGATCTGGAGAATCCGGATACCGTCTACCAGTATTATACCGGGCTGCTGTCCGAGGGCGGCCTGTACAGCGATGCCAAAATCCGGCTGGGACAGGCCAGGGAGCGTCTGGCAAACATACTGAACATGCAGGAGGGCGACCCCATCCTGATTCTGGAGGAGGTGCTCTACTCTGAGTATGATACGCCGGTTCTGTCCCAAAAGCTGTTCTTTGGTTCCGAGCAGCATGAGCTGAGTATACGCAGAAAGAATGACAGGAATATAATAAAGAAATCGGAGTAAATAGATATGAAAACATTCCATAATGAAGCGGGACCAGGGCAGATTGGCAAGGCTGTCCTGATGCCGGGTGACCCTTTGCGCGCAAAATACATTGCTGAGACCTATCTGGCCGATGTATTCTGCTACAACCGGGTAAGGGGTATGAATGGATATACAGGTTATTATAAGGGTAAGAAACTATCGGTCCAGGGCAGCGGCATGGGCATTCCCTCCATGGGCATCTATGCCTACGAGCTCTACCACAATTATGATGTGGACACAATTATCCGGGTGGGGACCGCCGGCGCGATTCACCGCAACGTGGAGGTGGGGGACCTGGTGCTGGCCATGGGGTGCTGCACCAACTCTAATTTTCCCTCCCAGTACCATTTGCCGGGAACCTTTGCTCCCATAGCGGATTTCGGCCTGCTGGAGGCCGCCGCTGTCCGGGCCAGAAACAGCCAGGTCCCCTTCCGGGTAGGGAATGTATACAGCTCAGATGTGTTCTATGAGGACTGCCAGGGAGAAAAGGGACAATGGGAAAAGATGGGGGTTCTGGTCCAGGAAATGGAGACCTTGTCCCTCTACTGTACGGCCGCAAGAGCGGGCAGGAGAGCGCTCAGCATGGTGACCGTGGGGAGCAGCATCCACCATGACAGGGCCCTTACCAACGAGGAAAGGGAGAAGAGCCTGGACAGTATGATCCGCTGTGCCCTGGAACTGGCGGCGGAGGCGGCGGAGGAAGCCGGCACGGCAGACAGGATATTGGAGCCGGGATGTTCTGCATGACATAAAGAAAAAGGAGAGGCAGATGAAGGTTTTACTGGATGTGGATACAGGTGTGGATGATTCCATCGCCCTTTTATACGCGCTTTTTAATCCTGAGATAGAGATAGTGGGCATATCCACGGTGTGCGGCAATGTAGAGGCATGGCTGGCAGCGGAGAATACCATGAAGATACTGGACCTGGCAGACGCGCCTGACATACCGGTGGCAGTGGGGGCTGAGAAGCCCTCATGCCGGGAATGGGACGGAAGGGTTGCCTTCATACACGGCGGCAACGGCCTGGGAAATGTGGAATTACCTCCCAGCCGCCGCACCACCAGGGACGTGGACGTGAGCCGGTTCCACATGGATCTGGCTGAGCAGTATGAGGGAGAGCTTATGGTGATCACCCTTGGCCTGCTGACCAACATAGCCCGCACCATCCGGGAATATCCCCGGTTTTTCCGAAAGGTAAAGGGGCTGGTGATGATGGGCGGTACTTTGACCATGCGCGGTAATGTATCTCCCGTGGCAGAGGCCAATGTGGCCTGCGATCCCCGGGCATGCGACGAGGTGTTTACCTCCAGCATGGATATCACGGCAGTGGGGCTTGATGTCACCATGAGGACAAGGCTTAAAATGGAGCATCTGGACTGGCTGTCGGGCTGCTGCAAGCCGGCCTGCCGTCCGGCAGTGGATTATATGAGGCAGGCCATGGTCCATTATCTCAGGGGCAACCAGACTCAGAATTACTGCATGGGCGACTGTCCCCTCCACGATCCCCTGGCTGTCATGTGCGCCGTAATGCCCAGCCTGGTCCGCACCGAGAGCAGGAAGGCCAGGGTGGAGTGCGGCAGCACCTATTGCAGGGGCATGATTGTGACGGACCTGAGGGAGCACCCTTTCCAGGCGGAATACGTGCGTTTCGCGGTGGAGGTGGACAGTGAGAGGGCTGTCAGGGAGCTCATGTCGGTTTTTTGGGAATAGTGGAATACAAAATATTGTGATAAGCTGCGGCTGCATCCATGTATATGGCATACATGGATGCAGCCGCATTATGTTTATATGACAGAGGACGGACAGCATTTCTTTTATATTAACATTATATTTATACAAAGCAGCCAGCTCTTATATGGAATCTTTATCACCATCCATGATACCATACCCCTATCTTGAAAAGAGGAGGAATCATCCATGGCATTACTGTTAGGTATCATAGGAATAACTGCGGTTGTCATACTGGCTTACCTGGTAATCATTCTATTGAGAGGTGATAAACAATGATGAATGTAGCGTTGCAGATGGTTGTTTACTGTGTCATACTGGTGGCATTAGCAATACCCCTTGGGTCTTATATGGGAAAGGTAATGAACGGGGAGCGGGTGTTTCTGTCAAGGCTGCTGCTGCCTGTGGAGAACCTGATTTACAGGGTCCTGAGGATTGATAAAGAGGAGGAGATGGGCTGGAAAAAATATTCCGTGTGCACAGCCGTATTCAGTGTGATGAGCCTGGCGGTGCTCTGGGCCATTCTCTGCTTTCAAAACCTGCTTCCCCTTAATCCCCAGGGAATGGGCGGGATGAGCTGGCATCTGGGCTTTAATACGGCCGCCAGCTTTACCACCAACACAAACTGGCAGGCATATTCGGGAGAGTCAAGTTTAAGCTATTTCAGCCAGATGATTGGACTGAATTTCCAGAACTTTGTGTCTGCCGCAGTGGGAATTGTGGTATTGTTCGCATTGATCCGCGGATTTGTCCGCGTGAAGGAGAGGGGACTGGGAAGCTTCTACACCGACATGACAAGGACGGTTCTTTACATACTGCTGCCATTGTCAGTGGTGGTATCTCTTGCCATCGCCTCCCAGGGCGTTCCGCAGACCTTCAGGCAGTATGACGAGGTTCAGCTGGTGGAACCGGTGGTCGTGGAACAGGAGGATGGAACTGCCACGGAGGTCACAAAGGGTGTCGTTCCTCTGGGACCGGCTGCCAGCCAGATTGCCATTAAGCAGCTGGGAACCAACGGCGGCGGTTTCTGGGGCAACAACTCGGCGCATCCATTTGAGAACCCCACTCCCTTATCCAACTTATTTGAAATGATTTCCCTGCTACTCATACCGGCGGGCCTGTGCTTTACCTTTGGAAGGAATGTGAAGGACAAGAGACAGGGCATTGCGGTGTTCTTAGCCATGTTCATCATGCTGGCGGCAGCGCTGGCCGTTGTGGGCTGCAGTGAGCAGGCCGGTACTCCGCAGATGGCCCGGGACGGCGCGGTCTATATGGGAACTGAGGGGCAGGCAGGCGGTAATATGGAAGGCAAGGAAACCAGATTTGGCATAGCCGCATCCGGTACATGGGCTGTATTTACCACGGCTGCCTCCAACGGCTCGGTCAATTCCATGCACGACAGCTACACTCCTTTTGGCGGCCTTGTGCCCATGCTGCTGATGCAGCTGGGAGAGGTGGTATTCGGTGGCACGGGCTGCGGACTCTACGGCATGATCGGGTTTGCCATCCTTACTGTGTTTATAGCGGGACTGATGGTGGGGCGTACGCCGGAGTACCTGTGCAAAAAGATTGAACCCTTTGAGATGAAAATGGCTGTTTTGGTCTGCCTGGCAACCCCTGTGGCTATCCTGGCGGGCAGCGGTATCGCCACACTGCTTCCTTCCACCCATGACAGCCTGAATAATCCGGGAGCCCATGGCCTGTCAGAGGTCCTTTACGCATATTCATCCGCGGGCGGCAACAACGGTTCCGCGTTTGCGGGATTTAACGCAAATACGCCTTTCCTGAACGTGAGCATCGGACTGGTTATGCTGTTTGTAAGGTTCCTGCCCATGTTTGCCACACTGGCCATTGCAGGCAGTCTGGCAGCAAAGAAAAAGGTAGCGGTCAGCTCCGGCACCCTTCCCACCCATAATGCCATGTTCATCTTCCTTTTGATTTTCGTGGTACTGCTGGTAGGGGCTCTCAGTTTTTTCCCGGCCCTGTCCCTTGGTCCGGTGGCTGAGTTTTTCCAGATGATAGCATAGGGAGGTCAATGAGACATGAATGAACAAAAAAAGAATATATTTTCCAATCATGAGATGATGTGCAGGGCCCTTAAGGATTCCTTCATAAAGCTGAATCCAAGGACCCAGATAAAGAACCCGGTCATGTTTATGGTGTTTGTATCCGCCATCCTGACCTTTGTGATGTTCCTGTTTTCACTGGCAGATATCAGGGATGCCGCACCGGGCTATATATTGGCCATATCCGTTATCCTGTGGTTTACGGCTCTGTTCGGCAATTTTGCGGAAGCCATAGCGGAAGGACGGGGCAAGGCACAGGCAGACGCCCTGCGTGCAGGCAGAAAGGATACCATGGCATCCAGGATTCCATCGGCTGAGTGCAAGAGCGAGGTCACAAGGGTGAAATCCACAGATTTGAGAAAAGGTGACCTTGTCTGCGTCAAGGCAGGGGAACAGATACCGGCAGACGGAGATGTGGTGGAGGGCGCCGCGTCGGTGGATGAGAGCGCTATTACCGGCGAGTCTGCTCCTGTCATCCGGGAAAGCGGCGGTGACAGAAGTGCTGTCACCGGAGGCACCACGGTCATATCCGACTGGATCGTGGTACGGGTCAGCAGCAATCCGGGCGAGGGCTTCATGGATAAAATGATTGCAATGGTGGAAGGAGCTTCCCGTAAAAAGACCCCCAATGAGCTGGCGCTGCAGATTTTCCTGGTAGCACTGTCCATCATCTTTGTGCTTGTTACCATGTCGCTGTACTCCTACTGCATGTTTTCCTCCGTGGAGGCAGGCGCAGCCAACCCCACATCCATTACCAACCTGGTGGCGCTTTTAATCTGTCTGGCACCTACCACCATTGGCGCCCTCCTGTCCGCCATTGGTATTGCGGGAATGAGCCGGCTGAACCAGGCCAATGTGCTGGCCATGAGCGGCAGGGCCATTGAGGCAGCCGGTGACGTAGATACCCTTTTGCTGGATAAGACAGGTACCATAACACTTGGAAACCGCCAGGCAGACGCCTTTATTCCGGTGGACGGCAACAAGGAAATGGAGCTGGCTGACGCGGCCCAGCTGTCATCCCTGGCAGACGAAACACCTGAGGGGCGCAGCATCGTGGTCCTGGCAAAGGAGCGCTTCGGCATCCGCGCAAGGAATATGGAGGAGCTTCAAGCGTCCTTTGTTCCCTTCACCGCCAAGACAAGGATGAGCGGCATTGACTACAAGGGAAATGAGATCCGAAAGGGAGCGGCAGACGCCATTAAAGCTTATGTGGCCCGGCATGGAGGCACGTTCAGCAGGGAATGCGAGGACATCGTAAAGCGGATTGCAAACCAGGGCGGAACACCTCTTGTAGTGGCAAAGAACGGCCGCGTCATGGGGGCGGTGGAGCTTAAGGACATTGTGAAGCAGGGCGTGAAAGAAAAGTTCGCGGATTTAAGGAAGATGGGAATCAGAACCATTATGATTACCGGCGATAATCCGCTGACAGCTGCTTCCATTGCGGCGGAGGCCGGCGTGGATGATTTTCTGGCAGAGGCAACCCCGGAGGCAAAATTAGATATGATACGGGATTACCAGGCCAAGGGTCATCTGGTAGCCATGACCGGCGACGGTACCAATGATGCTCCGGCCCTGGCCCAGGCAGATGTGGCGGTGGCCATGAATACAGGCACACAGGCAGCCAAGGAAGCCGGAAACATGGTGGACCTGGATTCATCACCCACTAAACTGATTGAGATAGTGAAGATAGGCAAGCAGCTTCTCATGACAAGGGGATCCCTGACCACCTTCAGCATTGCAAATGACGTTGCCAAGTATTTTGCCATCATCCCGGCACTGTTCATGGGACTGTATCCGGGGCTGTCAGCCCTCAATATAATGGGGCTTCACAGTGCAAACAGCGCCGTGTTCTCGGCTATCATATATAACGCCCTGATTATCGTGGCCCTGATTCCCCTGGCTCTGAAGGGAGTCAGGTACAGGGAAGTCTCTGCGGCCAGGATGCTGTCCGGGAATCTCCTGGTCTATGGGCTGGGGGGAATCATTATTCCGTTCATAGCAATCAAGGCAATCGACGTGCTGATCACAGCCGCAGGGCTGGTGGCGTGATGTGTGAAGGAGACAGAATCAGACAGCAGAATCAGTCAAAGTGAGGAGAATGTTCATGAATACAGTGAAATCAGTATTGCCAAGAATGACCGGTTTTTTCCTGGTCATGTTAATCATAACAAGCGTCATTTACCCGGCGGTCATTACGGCTGCGGCCAATGTGGCATTTGGCCATGAGGCCAATGGCTCGGTCATTGTGGGTAAGGACGGCACTAAATATGGAAGCGCCCTTCTGGCCCAGGAGTTTACCGGGAACCAGTATCTGTGGGGAAGAATCATGAATGTGGATACAGGGACATTTACAGATGAAAACGGAGAGCCTCTGGCATATGCAGGGGCCTCCAATAAGACACCGGCAGGCAGCGAGCTTGAGGCCATGATAGCTGAGCGGGTGGAGAAAATCAGGGCAGCCCATCCGGAAAAGGGAGAGGAGCCCATTCCGGTGGACCTTGTAACCTGTTCGGGCAGCGGGCTGGATCCGGAAATTTCGCCTGCGGCAGCCGGCTACCAGGCAGAGCGGATTGCCAGGGAGCGGAATATGGCGGTGGAGGATGTGGAGGCCGTCATCAGCAGGTATACCACGGGCCGGTTCCTGGGAATTCTGGGAGAGCCCAGGGTGAATGTGCTGAAAGTGAATCTGGCTCTGGACGGATTGATTTAAAAATGATTGGATTTGGCGTATAGAGTTGCCCCATATTGCGGCAGCTTTACCGCTGTTTCAGAGATCGGAACAATGGAAAGGAGAAATGGCTTATGGACGGGCAGTGGGATGGGAGACCGGACCCGGAGCTGCTTTTAAAGCAGAATTTCCCCAGGGACAATGACAAGGGAAGGGGACAGCTTAAGATATTCTTTGGATATGCGGCCGGAGTGGGGAAAACATATGCCATGCTGGAGGCCGCCCGGCAGGAAAAGGCAGCGGGACGGGATGTAGTGGCCGGATATATAGAGCCCCATGACAGGCCGGATACAATGGAGCTGCTGGCCGGAATGGAGCTGCTGACCCCAATGGCGGTGAAGTACAAGGGAATCATACTGAAGGAATTTGACCTGGATGCTACCCTTATGAGAAAGCCGGAACTGATTCTGGTGGATGAGCTGGCCCATACCAATGCCCAGGGCTGCCGTCACAGAAAGCGGTACCAGGATGTGATTGAGCTGCTGGACGCGGGAATCAACGTATACACCACAGTCAATGTCCAGCATCTGGAGAGCCTTCATGACATCGTGGCATCCATCACCCATGTGCGGGTATATGAGCGCATTCCCGACGATGTATTTGATGACGCCAGCCAGGTGGAGCTGGTGGACCTTGCACCGGAGGAATTGAGACGGCGTCTGGAGGAGGGGAAGATTTACCACAAAGACCAGGCGGACCAGGCGTCTGTCCGCTTTTTTACAGTGGAAAACCTGTCTGCCCTGCGGGAAATTGCCTTAAGGCGGACCGCGGACCGGGTCAACCGGGAGGTGGTCAGGGAACGGGACGCGGCAGGCAAGGATTATTACACCGGTGAGCATGTGCTGGTCTGTCTGTCGCCTTCGCCCACCAACGCAAGAGTAATCAGGACCGCGGCCAGGATGGCGGGGGCCTTTCACGGGGACTTCACGGCTGTTTTGGTGGAAACCGCGGACATGAAGAGGGAGCATGCAAAAATCAGCAGGAGCATGGAGGCAAATATCAATCTGGCCAAACAGTTCAGGGCTAATGTGATTACCCTTTATGGGGAGGATATTGTACAGCAGATTGCGGGCTATGCCAGGAGGAACGGCATTTCCAAGATTGTCATAGGCAGGACCGTGAGGAAACACAGCGTCTTCCACTTAAAGCCCACCATAATTGACCGTCTTATCAAGGCCGTACCCAACATGGACGTATATGTGATACCGGACGCTGCTGCCAGGGAGAGCAGGAAGCACAGAAAGCCGGAAAGCGGACAAAAATACGGCATGGACATCTTAAAGACAGCTGTTATCATGGCGGGATGTACCCTCCTTTCCATGGTTTTGGACCACTACAGACTGGGCATCATCAATGTGGCCATGATTTATATGATGGGAACCATGCTGGCAGCCTATGTCACCAGAGCCGGTTCCTATGGCTTTCTGGCTTCGGTGGCCTCGGTTCTCCTGTTCAACTTCTTTTTCACGCCGCCGCGCTACACCTTTCAGGCGGACGGCAGGATCTATCCCTTTACCTTTGCGGCTATGCTGGTCTGTGCCCTGGTTACCAGCTCCATGGCAGCCAGGCTTAAGCGGGAAGCAGAGAAAAGTGAGGCGGAATCAGGGTATATGCAGATACTGTTTAGTATCAACCGCAACTTGAGAAAGGGCACCACCAGTGAGGAGATACTGGATATATGCGGAAGGCTGGTGCAGAGCCTTTTAAAGCGCAATATTGTTATCTATGATATGCTGGACGGGAAAATGAACCGGATGAAGATATATCCGGCCTCGGAGAGTGAGGACGCGTCCTGGCTCACCTCCCTGTTTAAGAACCCCGATGAGATGGCTGTGGCGGCCTGGGTCTATAAAAACCATCACAAGGCCGAAGCCACCACTGACACACTGCCGGGAGCCAGGGCCAGATATACGCCCGTATATAAGGATGATACGGTTTATGCGGTCATAGGCATAGAGATGAAAGGAGGAGACTTAATCAAGCCCAACGACAAGAATGTATTAAACATCATTGCCGAGGAGACATCCTACCGGTTAAAGGATATGAGCGGGCCGCGTATATGCAAATAATTTATACAATCTGATGAACCATGGATGGAATCTTTACGGCAGCTGGTAGTATCCTTTAAGCAGGAAGAGAGGGAATTACCATGATAGCTAAAATGATATTAAAGTTAAAGAGTCCAATGGGACAGATAATAGATGATTTGTGTGAACGTTTTCCGCTGATTTCCAGCGTGGTTCTGCAACTGGCCGCAGCCATATTCATGGTCGGGGTGGTTACCACCGTGGGGCTCACAGGCGGAACCGTTATATGGCTGTTTTATAAGGCGTTTGGAGTCATGTAGGGACAGTATCCGTGCAGGTTGGGTTTGACATGGCCGGCATTCATGGTATAGTATTTAGTGTAAAGAGGGGGATAAGGATATCTTTATAGAATCTTTATGCCCCCTTTATACATTTTCTCTAGTTTCTTTATATGGTTCTCTTTTACAATAGAATTGGGAACATATAAAGGAAAGGAGGAGACAGTATGTTATTCCATAAAAATAAATGTATCGTAATCGCGGGCTGCGGTCCGTTGGGGGCTGCGCTGGCAAAGTCATTGTACCATAAAGGGCACAAGGTCGTGGTGCTGGATAAGGACAGGGAGAGCTTCCGTTATCTGCCGGAGGAATTCAGGGGATATGAGATGGAAGGGGACCCGACGGATCCCCAGGTATTAAAGGAAGCCGGGATTGAGGATGCAGGCCTGTTTATCGCATCCACCCAGGATGACAATACCAATCTCCTGCTGGCCCAGATTGCCAGCCGTATCTTCCATGTGGGCCAGGTATATGCCCGTCTGGACGACACCGGAAGGCACCAGCTGGTTACGGATCTGCCTGTTAAACCCATCAGTCTCTATGAATTGTCGGCGGATGATTATGGCCGCCTGGCAGAGACAGTAAGTCGGGAGGTGGCTGTGTGAGCATGAAGATAGCAGTGGCCCGGGGCGGTGAATATGCGGATTTTCTCATCGGCCTTTTGATGGAGAAAAAATATAAGGTAACTGCGATAGACCCGGATGAAGCGTTCTATGAGCATCTTTGCGCCTCCTACAACGTAAATGCGGTTCTGGGAGACCCATGCAGCCAGTTTATTCTGGAGGAGGCAGGTATCCGCAATTACGATGTAATCCTGGCCCTAGGCCGGGAGGACACGGATAATTTTGAGATATGCCAGATGGGAAGGAAGGTCCTGGGAATCAAACGGTCCGTCTGCCTGGTGCACAACCCCAGGAACGCGGCCCTGTTTGAGGAGCTGGGAGTGGACCGGGCAGTGAACCTGCCCATGATACTGGCCCAGGCCATTTTGTGACAAAAGCAGGAAAAGGGAGAGTAAAAGGCGTTATGTTGTATGGTTGGGACTGGGTTCTGGATTTTGTAAAGGCCAGCGCAAAAATGGCTGTCATATGGGTGATATCCACCATACTGGCCATTGTTCTGGACAGCTGCGGGATCCGGGCGGAGAACCTGCTTTTGGTCTATCTGCTGGGAGTGCTCATCAGCATACTGGCCACCAGCAGCCTGGCCTGGGCCCTGTGCGCGGCCATTGTCTTTACATTTACGTTCAACTATCTCTTTACGGAACCAAAGCTTACGTTCCACATGGATGATGTGAACTACGTGGTATCATCCATTGTCTTTGTGGCGGCGGCCTCCATTGTGGCCACCCTGGTGGTGAAGCTGCAGAAACAGATGCAGATTGCCAACAAAAAGAGAGAGATTACAGCCAGGATGAATGAGATAGGAAGCGGATTCCTGAATCTGTCCGGTTACCAGCAGATTAAGGAGTACAGCGAGGAAAGCCTGTCCAATCTGACTGGAAAGCCGGTGAGCGTCCTTTTAAAGGAGGACGAGAAAAAGGAATTTCCCAACCACATGGCGGAGTGGTGCTACAGGCAGTCCATTCCCTGCGGCCATGGGGAGTGCCAGTTTCCGGATGACAATGGATTGTACGTCCCTATCCGCAACCGGGAAAAGACCTATGGCGTGATTATATTTGACTGTGAGGGCTGGACCTTAAGCGAAGAGGAAAAGATATATGTGGACACGGTTATTTCCCAGCTGACCCTGGTGATTGAGAGGGAGTTACTCAGCCGGGAGAAGGAGAATACCAGGATTCAGGTAGAACGGGAACGGTTAAAGAGCACCCTTTTAAGGAGCATTTCCCATGATCTGCGCACCCCTCTCACGGGAATCACCGGCAGCGCGGGATTTCTTCTTGACAATCTGGGAATCATGGATGAAGCTACTATTAAGAGTATGCTGAAGGATATATGCTCGGATTCCGAATGGCTCAGCACCATGGTGGAAAACCTGCTGAACCTGACGCGGATTCAGGAGGGCCGTCTGGATATCAATAAAAAGAAGGAAGTGGTGGATGACCTGGTGTCCTCCGCTGTCCGGCTGGTATCCAACCGGGTGGGGAGCCATACCCTTAAGATGGAGACACCGGAGGACATACTCCTGGTATCTGTGGACGGGAGGCTGTTTATCCAGGTCCTGGTCAATCTTCTGGACAACGCGTTCCGCCATTCCGGCACCGGCACCACAGTGACCCTGAGTGTAAAGCAGGATGGAGATTGTCTGAAGTTTGTGGTTTCGGATAATGGAATAGGGATTCCGGATGATAAGATAGATAAGATTTTTGATAATTTCTTTACCACGGCTTATGAGAATGGGGATAAGCAGCGGGGCGTGGGACTGGGGCTTACCATATGCAAGGCCATGGTGGAGGCCCAGGGCGGCACCATCCGGGCCTGTAACGGTCCCCCCCCCCCCCCCGGGGGGGGGGGGGGGGGGGGTTTTTTTTTTGAGTGCAAATGTGGGGAGGGAGGTTTATTTTTACAAAAAAAAAATTTTTGGGGGGGGGGAAGACGAAAAGAGAAATTT
>JAJQEA010000071.1 GCA_021201905.1 Clostridia bacterium | reverse complement strand
CAGCCGTCCAACTGCGCCACAACCGGATAACGCTCGTCCTTTACAATCTGGGTCCAAATCTTGGCCTCCGTGTTGGGCTCCGTGCGCACATTCAGCACGTCCGTGTTGATAACCGCCTTGAGGGTGGCGTTCTGCATGGCTATATCCTTTGCCTCCTGGCCGGTGGCCGTGTACTGCGGGTCTGCCGAGATATAACCGATGATGGGGCCTGACTTGATCTTATACCAGCCGTCCAGGGTCTCCAGGATCTCGCCCGCCGCCTTGCTGGTCATCTTTCCGATAATCTTGCCGTCTGCCTTGGGCTCCTGGCGCACATTCAGGTAGTTGTTCACCTTGGATATGACCAGATTGTCATACTGGTTGATGGCCATGGCCTTCATATCCAGCTTGCGTCCTTCGTTCAGGGAATAGGCCACCTGGGCGTATTCGGAGGAAATGTATCCCTCCTCAATCTGAATCCAGCCGTCCTCCAGTCCCTTGACCACGTAGCGCTCTCCCTTTAAGGCCTGTCCGATGACATTTCCGGGATCCAGGGCAGGTGCCTGGCGGATGTTCAGATTGTCAGCCGTCACCGTGGCGCGCAGCTTGACAAGCTCCTTTGCCTTTTCCCTGGCTTCATCCCCGGTCAGAAGATACTGGTTGCTGATGTAGCCCTCCACTCCGCCGGAGGTGATGTGGGACCAGTCCCCTTCCGTCGCCAGAATCTCGCAGGCTCCGTCCCCTGACAGCTTACCTATGATCTTGCCGTCGGTGCTTGGCGTCTCCCTTATGTTGAGGTAGCCGGACACCTGCACGATTCCCAGGTTGCTGTAGGAGCTGATTACATTGTCAATCTCCTGGGCTTCCTTCCGGGCCGCTTCCTCCTCCGGAGAAACACTGGCCGGTTCCGCCTGGGACGGGGTGGCGTTTTGCACCTGCCCTGTGGGGGCCGGTCCCGCCGCCTTGCCGGATACCGGCCTCTTAACTGCCTTTACTCCCAGCACGATGATTCCCACTGCCGCAATGGCAGTCAGCAGAAGCACCAGGTATCTGGGGTCCAGCCGTTGATTCCGTTTTTTTCTGGCCTTGCTCAGGCTCGATAGATAATCCTTATGTTCAAGCATGATTATTATAATCTCCAACTTATTTTTCACCATAAAAGCTCATACAGCGTAAAGTATATCATAAAAACAGACTCGAAAATGTGAAAAATTTCTTAAATTTTGCCGGTTCCCGAAGTATTTACAGGAAATGCCCCGGAAACCGGCAATATCAGCGGCTGATATGGATTACTTTGAAAGCAGCATGCGGTCATTGGCGAACTGGCCTCCGCTGGCCTCCGCAAACTTGGCCAGAAGGTCATCTACGGTCAGGTTCTGTTTTTCACTGCCGGAAACGTCATAGATGATCCGCCCGTCATTCATCATGATAAGCCGGTTTCCTATCTGGACGGCGTCCTTCATGTTATGGGTCACCATGAGGGCTGTGAGCTTCTGCTCCGTCACCATCTCATTTGTCAGGTCCAGCACCTTTTTGGCCGTCTGGGGATCCAGGGCCGCCGTGTGCTCGTCCAATAGGAGAAACTTGGGCTTTTGCAGCGTTGCCATGAGAAGGGTAAGGGCCTGTCTCTGGCCGCCTGAGAGCAGACCCACCTTGCTGCTCATGCGGTTCTGGAGTCCCAGTCCCAGCCTGGTCAGCAGGTCGCGGTAATAGTCCTTCTCATTGGCCCTGATTCCCCAGCCCAGTCCTCTTCTCTGGCCCCTTCTGAAGGCCAGGGCCATGTTTTCCTGTATTTCCATGCCGGCCGCCGTTCCCTTCATGGGGTCCTGGAACACCCGGCCAATGTATTTGGCCCGCTTGTATTCCGGCTGCCTGGATATATTCACACCGTCAATCTCGATCTTTCCGGAATCAATGGGATACACGCCGGCTATCATGTTGAGCATGGTGGACTTGCCAGCGCCGTTTCCTCCGATAACCGTCACAAAATCCCCGTCGTTTAAGGTCAGGTCAATGCCGTTTAAGGCCTTCTTCTCATTGATGGTGCCTTTGTTGAATGTCTTGCGCACATTGGTCATAATCAGCATCAGGCATCTCCTCCTTCCGAGTATTCCTTGTAGGTCCTCCACTTGTTGGCAGCCACCGGAATGCAGAGAGCCAGGGTAACCACAATGGCGGACAAAAGCTTCATGTAGTTTGGATTCATGCCCATCTTGATGACAAAGGCCCGGATGACAAAGTAAATCACGGAACCAATGACGGCCGCCGACAGCTTGAGGACAAAGTTGCGGAACCAGCCAAAGAGCACCTCCCCGATGACAATGGCTGCCAGGCCGATGACAATGGCTCCGGTGCCCATCTGGATATCCGCGTATTTCTGGCCCTGGCACACCAGGGCGCCGGACATGCCCACCAGACCATTGCTGAGCATCAGGGCCAGCAGCTTGGTCCACTTGGTGTTAACCCCCAGGGCGCGTATCATATCCTCATTATTTCCCGTTGCCCTCAGGGCGCTTCCTATCTCCGTTCCGAAGAACCAGTACATCACAGCCACCATCAGTATGGCTGCCGCGATACCGATGACCTGGGAGGCCTGGGCCTGGTTAAAGCCAGTGGCAGAGGATACCATGGTCACAATGGACCTGGACTTGAGAAGGGGGATGTTGCTGCTCCCTCCCATAATCCACAGGTTGATGGACCACAGGGATATCTGGGTCAGAATTCCGGCTAGTATGGACGGTATCTCAAATACCGTGTGAAGGATGCCCGTCACAAAGCCGGCCGCCATTCCCGCCAGGGTGGCTATGGCCAGGGCCGCCACCGGATTCATTCCCCTGCCCACAATCAGCGTGGCACAGACGCAGCCCCCCAGGGCAAAGCTTCCGTCCACGGTCAAATCAGCAATGTCCAGGAGCTTGAAGGTGATGTACACCCCCAGCACCATGATTCCCCAGAGCACGCCCTGTCCCACTGCATCCAACAGATTGGGGCCCATGCCCTGCATCAGATCCGCAAAATTCATATCTATACTTACCTCCGTTCCTGTCTCTGATCCTTTGTATCCTTTGATTCTGTAAATAGCTTGCCCAAACCGCTGTTCCCGGAAGCCCTACAGCTTGAGCAAACCATCTACCATCTTTGCCGGATGCCGTTTTACCCAATGACCCAAAAGAGGGTGCTGCAGGCCAGAGCGGTTTTCACCGTCTCTGCCCCGCAGCACCGCCTGTATGGCCTGAGCTGCCCGGCTGTTTATTTTAATCCGGATACATCAATCCCAAGAGTCTGGGCTGTCTCCTCGTTCACTGTCAGCTCGCACTTCTCAGCCGGCAGGTACTCAATGGGCATATCGGCCGGTGACGCACCCTCGGTGAGGATTTTCACAGCCTGCTGGCCGGTCATGTATCCCAGCTGGTAATAATCAATTCCGTATGTAGCCAGTCCGCCGTTCTGTACCATGCCTGCCTCTCCGCAGATAACCGGCAGCTTGTTGTCTCCTGCCACCATTCCCACTGTGGCCATGCCTGCGGCGATTACATTGTCTGTTGGGGCATACACCGCGTCCACCGCGCCTACCATGGACTGTACCACGGTCTGGATCTCATTGGAGCTGGAAACCGTATATTCCTTGCTCTCCATGCCTGCGGCAGCAATGGCTTCCTTGGCCATGTCCGCCTGAATCTTAGAGTTGGACTCCGCGGAGCAGTACAGCACGCCAACGGTCTTGGCGTCCGGAACCAGCTGCTTAAGCAGGTCAATCTGCTCCTTCACAGGAGTGAGATCAGAGGTTCCTGTCACGTTTGCTCCCGGCTTTTCGTTGGTGTCAACCAGACCGGATTCCGCCGGGTCTGTGACTGCGGTAACCAGGACAGGCGTATCCTCCACCGCACCCACCATGGCCTGTGCAGCCGGAGTGGCGATGGCCAGAATCAAATCCTTCTTCTCGTTGGCGAACTTGGATGCTGCTGTCTGGCATGCAGACTGGTCGCCGGAAGCATTCTGCTGGTCAACCTCGTAAGCGATTCCCGCGTCGTCCAAGGCAGCGATGAAACCGTCATTGGCAGCGTCCAAAGCGGTGTGCTGCACCAGCTGGAGTACGCCAATCTTATAGGTGGTTCCCTCTGCTTTTGCGGCGGTCTCACTCTCTGATGCCTCTCCACCGGTTGTCTCCTCCGCCTGTGCAGCCGTATCAGCCGCAGTCTCCTTCTGTGCCTCGGTGGCAGCTGCCGTGGTTTCAGCCGTATTGCCTCCGCAGGCAGTCATGGACAGAACCATGACGCCGGCCAACACCAGGGACATGATTTTTGATGTCTTTTTCATAATACTATCTCCTCTTTCCACTTAAGAATTCGTCCCCTATCAGGACGTTTCCTATCATACTACAAAAAAATTGCGCCGTCAATTTTATTACTTTAAATTTCTGTGATTTTAAAGTAATAAAGTGAAAAACCGCTATTTTTTACAGTTATTTCCATATATTATTTATGCATGTCAAGAGGAATGGTAACCGTAAACTCCATACCCTTGTCCAGCTCGGAGGTCACATGGATGGTTCCATGGTAAAAGTTCACGATGTGTTTCACAAAGGACAGCCCCAGACCTGTACCGCCCTGTTTGCGGCTGCGTCCCTTATCCACCCGGTAGAACCGCTCGAAGATGCGGTCCAGGCTCTCCTTGGGGATTCCCACGCCGTTGTCCTTTACCCTTACCAGCATGTCATCCCCCTGTTCCCCCACCGTAATCCACACCTGGCCTCCGGGCCGGTTGTACTTGATGGCATTGGTGGCCAGGTTGGTAAACAGCTCCTTCATCTGCTGCAGGTTTGCCCGGATGCATAACGGCTTCACGTCCACGTGGAGAAATACCTGACAGGAAGCGGCCAGAGGCTTTAGGCTGTCCATGATCTCCTGGAGAAGCATGCTGATTCTCACATCGGAGAACATCACCTCGGCATCCATGGACTCCAGGCGGGATATCATCAGGATGTCATTGATAAGCCCTGTCATTCCGGCTGCCTCCTTCTTGATTCTCCTGGCAAAATCCAGTTTCATGCCGTCATCCTGAATCATGCCGCTCTCTAGCAGCTCCGCGTAGCCCTGGATGGAGGTGATGGGGGTCTTAAGCTCATGGGACGCGTTGCTGAAAAATTCCTGGCGTATCTGCTTTTCCTTTTCTATCTGGCTTAAATATTCCTTTACATCCTTTGACATATTCATGATGGTCTCAGCAATGACGTTGATTTCAGGATACTGGCAGCTTTCAAACTGAAGCTCCGTGTAATCCCCCTTTACCTTCATCACGGCTTTTGAGATGTGGCGCAGGGGTCTGGTGACAGATGACACAAAACGTCTGGTGGTCACCACGGAGCAGGCCATGGCCATAAGGAAGCTTAAGATAGCTGCCGGAAACAGCATGGGAAGGTATTCCTGTATGCCGGAATAGGGCACGGCCAGGCGGAGTATCATATCCGAATAATCCGAGCGGCAGGCCACATAGAGCATGGTCTTGCCCAGTGTTTTGGAATAACGCCTGGCATACCCCTCCCCGTGCTCCACAGCCGCCCGTACCTCCTCACGCCCCAGATGGTTGTCCAGATACTCGGCGTCCGCGTCCGAATCCGTCACAACGGTACCGTCCGAATTTATGAGGGTCACCCTGCTGGAATCCTGGTCCGTAAATGCCTCCAGGCGCTCCATCTGCTCCATTAAGTCCCTGTCATAGTCCAGGATGCTGTCCACTGCCCTGATGACGTAGGTCATATCATTTTTGGAGTTTGTTAACATCATTCTGCTGCTGGCAATATAAAAGATGACGCTGTTAATACACAGCGCCGCCAAAAGTACCAGGATAAATCGTTCCAATAATGCCTTATGCATATCTTCCTCCTTGGTTTCCTGTCACGTTATCTCACCATGCGGTAGCCCACGCCCCGAACCGTCTTGATACAGGCGCCGCCCTCTTCTCCCAGCTTCTGGCGGAGGGTGCGGATATGCATATCGAGGGTTCTGGTCTCCCCGTCGTACTCATATCCCCAGATACGGTTGAGCAGTTCATCCCTTGTCACCACCCTGGACTGGTTCTCCAGCAGATAAACCAGCAGTTCAAATTCCTTCAGCGTAAGCTCCACCAGCCGGCCGCCGCTTGAAACCTCCCTGGTCTTGCGGTTGACCTGAATATTCTGATAGGACAGCACATCCCGGTCCTCCTCCCGTTTGGTCCTTCGGAGCAGGCTGCGGATACGGGCCGACAGCTCCAGCACCCCAAAGGGCTTTACCATGTAATCGTCTGCCCCGCAGTCCAGCCCCACCACCTTGTCAAGCTCCTTTTCCTTGGCAGTCAGAAGCATGATGGGCACATATTTTAACTGCTCCGTATTCCTTACCTCCTTGATGGCCTCTGTCCCGTCCATCCCAGGAAGCATCCAGTCAAAAATTACCAAGTCCGGCTTTTCCTCCCCCATCCTGGCCAGGCCTTCCTCTGTGGTCTCAAATCCTTCCGCCGCATACCCAAAGCCCTCCAGGGCTATTTTCAGCAGATTCCTGATATTTTCATCATCCTCTATAATATAAATCCGTTCCATTTCCAACTACCGCCTTTCCCGGCATACGCCTATGTAAACAGCATACCAAACAGAAGTAAAATCCACCTCATGGAAATGTAAAACTTGTGTAAAGTTTTCCCCATTACAGGACGTCCTTATACACCCGCAGCACATTTTGAGAGAATACAGCCTCTATCTCCGAGGCGGTAAAGCCTTCCCGTTCCATGGCGTCCGCCAGCATGGGCAGCTTTCCCCCATCCCCCATCTCCAGGTTTCCGCGGATTCCGTCGAAGTCAGAGCCCAGCCCGATACAGCCGATGCCGCCGATGTTCCGGATATGCTTCATGTGCTCCACCATGTCGGATATGCGGCTTATGGGCTCTTCCCCCGGTCCGAAATCCCGGAGGAAGGCGGTGCAGTAATTGATGCCCATGACGCCGCCCCTCTCTGCCAGAGCGCGTATCATATCATCGGTCAGGTTCCTTGGATGGGAGGCCATGGCCCTGGCGTTGGAATGGCTGGCCACAAACGGTTTTTTTGTATACCGGAACACATCCCATATGCCTGCGTCATTCAGATGGGAAATATCGATTATCATACCCAGGCGCTCCATCTCCTCCACAAAGGCTATCCCGGTCTCCGTGAGCCCATGCTCCGTATCCGGCACCATCCGGAAGGTACCGTCCGCCTCCTCCATCCTGGCATTGGGAAATGCCAGCTCGTTGGGAAAGTTCCAGGTCAGGGTCATCATGCGCACTCCCAGACGGTAGAAATCCCGCAGGAACGCTGTTTTTCCCTGGCAGGTCCCGCCCTCCTCCACCGTGAGAAGGGCCGACATCCTGCCCTGCTCCCAGTTTCTGCGGATGTCCTCGTAGGATTTGACGATTCCTATGATATCCCCATAGGCCTCCATCTCCTGGTAAAAGGTGTCCAGAAGTTCCATACAGAATTCAAAGGGCCGTCCCTTGGCCTGCTCCAGATTGACATACAGGGCAAAATTCTGGAGTCCGTAATCCCCTGCCTGCATCTTCCTCAGATCCAGCATCAGCCGGTTCTCAAGAATGGACTGGCTGCCTCCCCTCCTATGGTCCTTATAAATCTCCGCAATGGTATCGCAGTGCATATCCGCAACCTTCATATCCCTGTCCTCTTTCCTGTTTTCTGGTATTCCTAATTTATTCCCGGATAACAAGAACTATGCGGTCACCCGGTCCTATGTTCCAGTCTATACGGATTGTCTCTTTCTGTCAATCAACAGGATTTGCCCCGGAGAGGATTTCTCCCGCGCGGCAGATTGCGTCGTCGATGCGGGGCGCTATGTTCTCCCTCCCTATTTCCTTGTCAAATCCAGCCTTCTCCATCACAGCGAGGGGCTGTTCGTTTACATGGGAAAGAATCATGGTGATATGGGCCCTGCGGCACCTTGCGTTCAGCTTCTTAAGGCTGTTGAGGGCGGTTGCGTCCATGGCGGGAACGCTTCTCATCCGAAGAATCAGCACCCTCTTGTCCGCATCCAGGGGAATCTGTCCAATCTTGTCCGCAGCCCCAAAGAACATGGGACCGTTCACTTCAAACACCATGACCTGCCTGGGCACTGGTTTTAAGTCAATGCGCTCCTTATCTGTGCTCTCCTCGTAATCCTCCGCATATTTCCACCCGTAAATATCAGACACATCCGCCATGCGCTTCATGAACAGCAGACAGGCCAGGGCCAGTCCCACGCCGATGGCCATGACCAGATCGAACACCACCGTGAGGAAAAAGGTCAGCACCAGCACGGCCGTGTCGCTTTTGGGCGCTGTCCTCACCACATCCGCAAAGGACCGCCACTCGCTCATATTATAAGCGACCATAAACAGGATGGCGGCGATGGCGGGCATGGGAATCAGGGCGGCGTATGGCATGAGGAATACCAGGATCAGCAGAAGCACCGCTGCATGGACCATGCCTGCCACCGGGCTGCGCCCGCCGTTCTTTATGTTGGCAGCCGTCCTTGCAATGGCTCCCGTGGCCGGAATGCCTCCGAAAAGCGCCGATGCAGCGTTGCCCACTCCCTGTGCCACCAGCTCCATGTTGGAGTTGTGCTTTCCGCCTATCATGCCGTCCGCCACCACACAGGAGAGCAGGGACTCGATGGCAGCCAGCACGGCTATGGTGATGGCGTCCGGCATCACCTTCTGCACCAGGCTGAAGCTGATGGACGGCAGGCGGAATGTGGGAAGTCCGGAGGATATGGTGTACAAATCCCCTATGGTATTGACCTTCAGATCCAGAACCTTTACCAGCACCGCTGCCGCCACAACGGCAATCAAAGACGGGGGCACCTTTTTAAAGAACCTGGGCCACACAATGAGAATGGCCAGTGACACGGCTCCCACCGCCAGGGCCTGGGGGTTCAGGGTATTGATGCAGGAGATAACCTGCCCCAGCTTCTCCATGGTCTCCACCGGAGCTTCCCTGAAGGTGAGTCCCAGAAAATCCTTAATCTGGCCGATAAAAATAGTCACCGCGATTCCGGTTGTAAAGCCGGTTGTAATGGTATAGGGAATGAACCGGATCAGGCTGCCCAGGCGCAGAAAGCCCATGATGACAAGAATGAGTCCGGCCAGAATGGTGGCGGCAGCCAGTCCCTCCATTCCGTTCTTCATGACGATTCCCGCCACAATCGTGGCAAAGGCGGCAGTGGGGCCTGCTATCTGCACCTTGCTGCCGCCTAAAAAGGAAATGACGAACCCGGCTATGATGGCCGTATAAAGACCCTGCTCTGGTGTGACGCCGGAGGCCAGGGCCAGAGCGATGGACAGGGGCAGGGCTATGATGGCCACTATGATACCCGATACCACATCCTTTGTGAATTGTTCCTTTGTGTACTGCTTCATGGACAGAAACAGCTGGGGGGGGGGTAAGCGTTTTCATCTCAACTTTATCCTTTTCGTGTTAATAAAATTTTAATACTTTTTTACTATAGCGAAAAGATGGTTTCATATCAATTGTTTTCTGCCATGTTTCCAATATAATACAAAATACAACCGGAAGTATCACTCACTTCTCAGTGCGTCTATGGGATTTAAGTTGGCCGCCCGGCTGGCCGGCATATATCCGAACAACAGCCCGATTCCAACGGACACGCTGAAGGATATGATAACGGCCGACAGGGTGGGGGTGGCGGCCACACCCACCGCGGCTCCCACCACCGTGGTGGCAACACAGCCCACCAGGATTCCGATGACGCCCCCCAGGGAACTGGTCACCGCGGCCTCAATGACAAACTGCCGCATGATGGTTCCCTTGTCTGCTCCCAGGGATTTCCTGATTCCTATCTCCCTTGTTCTCTCTGTCACAGAGACCAGCATGATATTCATGACGCCCACACCGGCCACCAGCAGGGAGATTCCTGCTATTCCTCCCAACATGCCGCTCATCATGGCAATCTGTTCATTCAGGGAATCCAGCATCTCGCTCATGGCTGTCACGCGGTATAAATCCTCATCCTTAAATGTCTCGTACAGGAAATTCTTGATGACTGTGGTGCACTCGTCCGCCTTGCTGGTATCCAGGGCCGTGAAGGTGTAGTTGTTGATGTTGGCATTTCTGGACATTTTCACGGCTACGCTGTAAGGGATCCACACAAAGTCATCGGTTCCCCCGTCCTCCATGTTATCCTCGTCCTGGGCCTCCACCACCCCTATGATTTTAAAGGCATAGCCGTCTATCTTAAGGGTATGCTCTATGGCATTCCGGGCGCTTCCGTAAAGCTCATTGGCCACATAGGCGCCTATGACGCACACCTTCTGGCGGGAGACAATATCCGAATAGGCGATGTTCCTTCCTGTTTCCAGGTCATAGGATTTGATTTCCAGATACTGTTCACTGCGCCCTGCCACTGAGGTGGATGTCATGGAGTCATCCCCGTATTTGATGGTGGAGGACAGGGTCACATTGGGGCTCAGTTCCCCAAACAGGTCCGTGTGCTCCTCATAAAACGCGTACATCTGGTCCACATCCAGGGAACGGGAGGCCAGGTTGGTCACATTTACATTGATCTGGTTCACCCCCATGCTGGCGAAGCTCTCCACCACGCTGCCCATGTACCCGTTGACCAGGCTGACCAGTATGATAACTGCGGCCACGCCGATAATAATTCCCAGCATGGTGAGAAATGAACGCATCTTGTTGCCCCAAATGCTTTTCAGGGCCAGCTTAAATGATTGCAGCATAGTCTTTTACATCTCCGTCAAAATTAATCTGCCCATCCTTGATCCGGACCACACGCCTGGCTTCCATGGCAATGGTGTTGTCATGGGTAATCATCACGATGGTGTTTCCCTCCCCGTTGAGCTGTTTGAGAAAACCCAGCACGTCCTGGCTGGTCTTGGAATCCAGGGCTCCTGTAGGTTCGTCCGCCAGTATCAGCGAGGGGCTTCCTGCCAGGGCCCTGGCTATGGATACCCTCTGCTGCTGTCCGCCGGAGAGCTGGTTTGGCATGTTCTTCCATTTTTCCCACAGGCCCACCTTTTCCAGGGAGGCCATGGCCCGTTCCCGGCGCTCTGCATTTCCCACCCCGGCGTACAGGAGGGGCAGCTCCACATTCTCCAGTATGTTAAGCTTGGGCAGCAGGTTGTACTGCTGGAAAATGAAACCAATCATCTTGTTGCGGATACAGGCCAGCTGCTTGTCGTCCATGACGCCCACATCCTCGCCTCCCAGGAGATACTGGCCGTCCGTGGGCACGTCCAGGGCTCCTATGATGTTCATGAGGGTGGATTTTCCGCTTCCCGACTTGCCTACGATGGCCACAAACTCCCCTCTGTCTATCTTCAGGTTGATGTCGTCATTGGCCCGCACCTCTTCCCCTCCCAGATAATATATCTTGTGGATATGTCTCAGCTCAATGAGAGCCTCCCTCTGACTGGTATTGTCCATGTGTTCCCGATTCCTCTCTGTCTTACTTTCCTTCCACAGGGCGATCCCTAACGGCTGTTCCGGCTGCTTCCCCAGCTGCTGCCTCCGGACCCGTTTCGGCTGCCGCCTCCCATATTTCCGCCGCCTGGCGGTCCTCCCATGCCACCGTTTATCATCATAAAGCTGCTGCTGTTTTTGCTGGACTCAGACACATAGACCACGTCTCCTTCCGACAGGCCCTTTGTTATCTCCACATATGTGTCGCTTGCCAGCCCCGTCTCCACCTTAACGGACCGGAATCCGGCAGGCACCGGTCCCTGCTGCTCTGTCACGGTTTCATCCTTTACATAGACCTGGTTTCCTCTCATCAGGGCGTCCACCGGAATGGCCAGCACACCATTCACTTCCTCCAGCGTTATGACTCCATCCACATTCATGCCGGGAAGCAAGTCCCCCATATCATCCAGGGTAACCGTCACCGGGTAGGTGCTGACCCCGTTGGAGTAGGTGCTCTCCAGGCTGACATTGGTCACTGTGCCTGAGAATTTCTGTCCCTCAAAGGCGTCGGCCGATACCTCTACCTTCTGTCCCACCTTTACTTTTTTGATATCCAGCTCATCAATGGACATCTCAAAGGTCAGGCTGGACAGATCATAGATGGTGGCCAGAACCGTGGTGCTGGAGCTGTTTTTGGTGATATTGTCTCCCACCTTGAAATTCTTTGTGATGACCTGACCGGAAATCGGCGCCTTTATGGTGTAGTTATCGTAGCTGTCCTGGGTGCTGTCCAGCTTGTTCTGGGCCGACTCCACGCTTTCCTCCGCCTTGTTCAGGGCATCCTTATAGCTCTGGATCAGCTTATCCGCTGATTTGTCTGTCATCTTAAATACAGGGGTTCCCTTTGTAACATAGTCACCCACATTTACCAGCAGGGACTCCACCTCCACACTGGTGGACAGGTCCGCGTTCATGGTGGTGTCCACCGATGCCTCGAACACTCCGTCCTCACTGCCTGTCAATTCCCCGATCTGGGCCGTGGCCCTTAAGGAGGTGGTCAGGCCGCCGGGATTTGGCACCTGTATGGTAACCATTTTCACCAGACGTCCTCCTGCGAGGACGGTTTCCTGGTTTGCCACTGCCTTGACCGTTCCTGCCACCTGCTCTCCCGTATCCGTCAGGGTCACTGCCGCCGGCATGCCGACCCCTATGACGGCTGCCTCCCCGGATAAAAAGGGGGTTCTTATTTCCATAATGTCATCGCTGTATACATCGGCCAGCTTGGTGTTTCCGCTGACCTTATCCCCGGCGCTGATATACAGTTCCTTTATATATCCTGTGTCCGTGGCCTTATAGGTATTTCCGCTGTAATCACTCAGGGCGTCATTGTAGTCTTCCAGGGCATCCTCATAGGAGGACTGGGACCTGGTCAGGGAATTCACCGAGCTGGTCAGCTGGGACTCCATGCTGGACTTGTCAATTTCATAGAGCACCTGATCCTTCTCCACCTGGTCCCCCTCCTCAAAGCCGGCAGACAATACCTCTCCCTCCACCATGGAGGTGATGCTGTAGGTGTCCTTGGCCTTAAGGGTGCCTGATGAGGACAGCTCCGAGGTGATGTCCCTGCGCTCCACCGAGGCTGTATTATGGGACTGGGCCTGGGCCGTGGCCGCCTTTGCCTTCATTCCCCTCCAGGTCATGGTCCCTGCTGCCGCAGCTCCTATGAGCAGCAGGAATACCACGGG
This sequence comes from Clostridia bacterium, assembly GCA_021201905.1. Classification (GTDB taxonomy): domain Bacteria; phylum Bacillota; class Clostridia; order Lachnospirales; family Lachnospiraceae; genus Enterocloster. The sequence goes on along the minus strand of JAJQEA010000071.1, from coordinate 12,668 downwards.
CTTTACCCATTTTTCCCTTCCCTTCCGGCCTTTTTTCGGCTTTGTCGGAACGCCGGACGCTGTTTCCTCCTTATGTTTGCCCAGGGATGGCTTTAAAAAGCGCAGGACGCCTTTCTTCTTCTCTTCCATACCGCACCTCGCCCTTAATATTCTATGGCGTCAACTGCCGTATAGCTGCTGCCGCTCTTATTGCATACCATTACCACCTCGTCCCCTACCTCTATGCTGCCGTATATGGAAAACAGGTATTGGAGCTCCGAAGAGTTCAAATTGATGGTGAGATATCCGTCCTCGTCAATTCCTCCCTCCCCGAAATCGCCGTCTGAATTGTCGTCATCAATGGCCAGACGGATGGAAGTGGGCGTCATCACGTCCGTGGACTTATAATAGATGTTCTTGACCTCGCCCTTTAGCAGCACATAGGCGTTGTTGCCCTCCAGATCATCGTCGTCCCATCCCCTGGTAGTGTAAGCCCAGATGGTTTTGGATTTCACATTGTAGTAGACAACGGCAAAGCCCGCGTCCCGCTGGGATGCCTTCACTGCTTCCAGTGTGCTGGCTGTTCCGTTCAAAAACACATTGGCGTTTTCCGCGCTGAAGGGCACGGACTGGATCACGCTGAAGCCCTTGCGCACCAGTATGGGACCTTTGCGCTCGTCATCCAGAATGGTGATGGGATTGATTTCCCCGTCGGAGTTCAGCTCGCAGTCCAAAACAGCACCGTATATCTCGCTGCTGTCCTTTTTCTTTGTCTTTAACAGGTTGTAAAATATATTCATGCAGTCTGTCTGGTTCAGCACTTCCTCCGGCTGGCGGTTCACTTCCTCGTTCAGCTCCAGATAGTTGAACTTTGAAATGCGGGAGGATGCCAGGTCCCCGGTAAAGTCCTCGTCCGAATAGCCCAGCATGGTCAGCGCCGCCTTTACCGCGTCCTTATATGTAATGGATTCCTCCGGCTTAAATACACCGCCCAGGAAACCGGTCATCCATCCCTGGGATGCCGCGATGCGGATATAGACGGCATCCGGATGGGTGCTTGGCACATCCGCGAACACAGATACGCTGGACGCGGGCAGGTTCTCCCGGTAACTGGAGGCATTCACCAGCATTCTGGCAAACTCCCCTCTGGTCACCTGTCCCGTGTAATCCGTCACATTCAGGATTCCGGTCAGGTTCACCACCTGCCTCCTCATATCAAAATTTGCGGATGATGTATTGGCCATAGCGGTCATAGGCAAAGCCGAGGTCACTGCAGTAATGGCTGCCAGGGAACCGCACACATAACGGCAGGCTGTACATGGTCTTTTCATTGCTTTTTGCTCCTCTCAAATCAATGGGTATTATCCTTTATTTTTTTATACTCTATCACAGTAATGTGTTCATTTTGTGATACGCGCGCAAAATTGCGCAAAAAAATGCCTGTGAATCCAGGAATGCGTTCCGGTTTTCACAGGCATATGTTCCAGCCTTTTATTTTCCGTTACATCAAAGGGGCAATGAGGCGCATGAGGCGTCCCAGCTTCTTTCCCATCCAGCTGTAATTTTTGCAGTCCTCCATGGTGATAAGACTGCATTTCTTAAGGGTTTCCTCAAAATCACGCTCCACGTCAAAGACAACCGGGTTGCGGTAAATGTAGGCCGCGCATTCAAAATGCAGGTACAGGCTTCGGAAATCCAGATTAATGGTGCCCACCACAGCCTTTTCGTCGTCGCTGACAAATACCTTGGCATGGACGAAGCCAGGCGTGTACTCGTAGATCTTCACACCAGCCCTTGTCAGCTCCGGGTAAAAGGTTCTGGCCAGCATGTAGGCGTACTTTTTATCCGGAATGTGCGGCATGATAAGCTTTACGTCAATCCCCCGCTTGGCGGCATAACTCAGGGCATTGACCATCTCGTCGTCCAGAATCAGATAGGGCGTCATTATATGGACGTAGCTTCTGGCCTGGTTCAGTATATCCAGATATACACGCTCCCCCACCTGCTCCCTGTCCATGGGGCTGTCCCCGTAGGGCAGGACGAAACTGGAATGGTCCGCGGCCAGGGGATGCTCATATTCCTTGGGGACCGCGTACTTCCCATAGTCCTCCGGCTGTCTCTCCGTCACATTCCACATTTGCAGGAACATCATGGTAAAGCTCTGTACCGCGTCTCCCTTCAGCATGATGGCCGTGTCCTTCCAGTGGCCAAAGCGCACCTTGCGGTTGATGTACTCGTCCGCCAGATTCACACCGCCGGTAAAGGCCGTATGACCGTCTATGACCACGATCTTCCTGTGGTCCCTGTTATTCTGGTAGGTGGACAGGGTTGGCTTGATGGGTGAGAACATCTTGCAGCGGATGCCTTTTTTCTCCAACACCCTGGGATAATGGTACGGAAGGAGCATGAGGCAGCACATGCCGTCATACATAACCCTGACCTCCACGCCCTCCTTTACCTTCTCCTCCAGCACCTTAAGGATACTGTCCCACATATATCCCCGCTCCACGATAAAATATTCCATGAAAATGAAATGCCGGGCCGCCTTAAGCTCCCTCATGAGCGCCTCAAACTTGTCCTCCCCCAGCGGGAAGTATTCCACATGGGTGTTGCCGTAGGCCGGATAGCCCGCGTAGTCCTTCATGTAATCAATCAGATGGCTGCTTCTCCTGCTGGCTTCCCTGATCCGCTCCTGTACCTCCTCATCCTGCCTGAGATAAGGAGCCGTGTCGCCTATGTTTTTCTTCAGGCGCCGGGCCAGAAGCTTTGTCTGGAACTGCATCTGCACAAATATATACAGCAGGACGCCGAACACCGGAATCACCAGAACCGGTACAATCCAGGCCAACTTAAAGCTGGAATCGATGGGTTCATTGAAAATATAAATGATGACAACCGCGCTTAAAAGGAGCGATATGGCGTATACAATGTGCATGTACTCTTCCAGCCACCGGAAGGCGCCAAACAGGATTCCCACCTGTATGGCCATGAACAGCACCACAAAGGCCGTCCTTCCAAATATAATCCGGAATAATCCCCTCAGTTTCTTCATCCTGTCCCTTGTCTCCTCTCATGTAACGCATCAGGCAACTCAAAAATCCCTGGTGAAAAACCGGCGTCCGCCGACCTGATTCACCAGGGTTTATGCTCTGTCTCTATGTGGCTGTTACAGCCTTTGGGGTGCCAGTGAAGATTTTGCTGTCCAAATCCGCAATGGTCACCTTCTCTAAATACGCCTGGCAGCACTGGTTCAGCTCTCCGTAGAGCTGATCCATGATTCCCGCCATGCCTGACGATATGAGACAGGCCATATGCGGGTTGCCGCTCTTCCAGGAGGCAGCCACAAAGGGGGTATCCAGGGCCTCTGCCACCATGGACAGGTTCACGTCCCTGCTGTCACGGTGGAACAGATAACCGCCGTCCACACCCTCCTTTGTTTTCACAAGATCCGCCTTTTTAAGCTTTGCCATAACCTTCCGTATCCTGGCGGCATTGGTACAGACATTGGCTGCAAGACCTTCGCTGGAAAACACTGTTCCCTTGTGATTCAAAAAAACCAGTGCATGCACCGCAATGGTAAATTCACTTGTCACTTTTTCGATTCCCCTTTCCTACCTGTAACAGCCTGCTGCTGTCTTTCATTTGTCTTTCATTAAATCATACCATTTTTTCCAGAAAAATGCACTTATTTTTTCATATCATAGTCCACTCTTATATCATAGTACACTCTCGTCCAAATTTATGAATCAAATGGTATAGTGACCTCCCCTTCTCCGGCTGGGGAAGAAAATGGCATAATGACCTCCCCTTCTCCGGCAGCGCCTGATAGCTGCCCTTCCCCGCCGTTTTCTCCCTGTACCGCCTGGGGCTGCTCCTCTGCCGGCGGCAGGGCGGCTGAGTTGCGCTGTATCTTGGCGGGCTTTGCCTTGTAGGTGCTGGTGTAAAGGAAGGTCTCCTCCTCCACCTGTCCATCCTTTGTGCGGATGCGGTAGGCCTTCCAGACCGATCCGGGCTGGGCCTGCTCCACTATCTTTTCTTCCCCGTAAGCCAGTTCCGGGTTTTCCTCATAAACGGGCGCCGGCGGTTCCAGCTCCCTGACCTTTTCCGAACGCATGGAAATGTGTTCATTCTCTTCCAGCAAGGGAAGTCCCACAATGGAAAGCTTCAGCTGCTTTCCGTCAAAGGACGCCCTGAGGCCGATGGAGGTGTTTTGGGTGTTGACAAATTTAAGGTCCGGGCCCGCATAGCCGTCAAAGCTGACCATGGCGTCCTGGCCCTTATCGATATAACTAGGGGCAAAGCTGTGGAAATTCCGCTCCGTTGTCTTGTACCCTGAGTTGATAATGGCGTGATACAATGTGGTGGATACCTGGCACACGCCGCCGCCCGGTTCCTCTATCAGGACGCCGTTCCTGTAGGCGCCCGCGGGCTGGTATCCCTTCTCGCTGGTGCGGTTGCCCGTGGCCAGGTTAAAGGAGAATTCCTCTCCCGGCTTGAGCACCACGCCGTCTATGGCGTCCGACGCAAGCCGGATATTCTGGTTCCTGTTTTTATTATCCGTGGTGGTGGTGGAAAAAGTACCAATCACCTTGTACTGTTCCCTGGCCTGGGCAGCGGTCCGTTTGGGCGCTATGGAATCAAAGGAAGCCTGGATTTCCGTCCGGAACCCGCCCTTTCTGGCTGCTTCCATCAGTTCCTCCACCAGCTGCTCCTGCTTCAGGCTGCGCCCATACTGCTCCTGGGTATAGCGATAGGTCTTTGTTTCCTTGTCAAAGGATTCCATCTGGGAATCCACCGCCCCTCTGTCCCACCTCTGGGCCAGCTCTGCTGCCTGCTGCGAAAAGGCCTGCTCCATCTGTTCATAGTCCAGTTCATAGCTCCGGGGCTTATCCTTATCCCCCTGTTCTATGGTTTCAAGTATCGCCTCTAGCTGGGGACCTGCCAGGTCTTCCAGGGAAATGCTCTCCTCCCCATCCCAGACCCTCATATCCCAGCGGTATGCTTCCCTGACCCTGGCTGCGGCCTGTTCCATGGTAAGGCCGTTCAGCTTTAAGCTTCCCACCGACACCTCTCCCAGGAGTCCTGTCTCCAAATCAGCCGTCATCCGGGTGCTGTCCGGTGTCTCTATGCTCACCTGGGTGCCCTTGGACTCCCGTCCTCTTTCCCTGATTAGGGCTGCTGCCCCGTAGATTATGACAGCGGCAGCCAGAGCTGACAGGATCCATGCCCTCCGGACCGTTACTCTTGTCCTTCTCTGGTATTTTCTTCTTATGGCTCTGGCTCTGCTCCTGTTCATCTTTCTATCTCCGTTTTCCTTCCATTGTCTGTTCTATAATATTCTTCATCATATCCTCGTTCAGCTGTCCGCTGGCATATCCGAATACGTTTCCGTCCCTGTCAATCATGAATGTGGTCGGGTAGGAATAGATGCCGTATGCGCTGAACAGCTCTCCCGTGGTATCCATAAGCACCGGATATGTGTATCCGTTCTCATCCAGGAATTCCTTGATTCCTTCTTCTGACTTTTCGTTGCCATATCCCGGTCCTGCAACGCCCAGTACGATAAGGGCGTCATCCCCCTCCGTATCATAGGTCTCATACAGCTTCTGGATATCCGGCATCTCCGCGCGGCAGGGGGGGCACCAGGTGGCCCAGAAGTTCAGGAAAATGGTCTTTCCCTTGTAATCTGACAGGGAATGTGTATTACCGTACTGGTCCTTAAGGGTAAAGTCAATGGCCGGAAGCACCTCCTGCGCTCCTGCATCGGCCTGGTCGGCCCCTGCTTCCTCTTCCCCTGAATTTTCCTCTGATGCATTGTCTTTATTTGTATCTGTTATACCGGACGGGTCCGCTGCATCTGCTTCGGACTGGCTGTCGCCGGATTCAGACTCTGTACCTTCCGCCATGGCCGCAGTCTTGTCACCGCCATTTCCCGGTTCCTTGCTGCCCTGGACCGATGGCTGGGTCTGGAATCTGGAAAGATATCCTGTCACCGCGTTCATCCTTCCGGTAAACATCAGAAGGCCCATGAATATCATCAGAATTCCTCCCACCTTTACCGTGTATTTTACCACATTGCCATGGGTCTTAAAGAATTCCAGCAGGCTGGTGGTGAAAAGTCCCACCGCGAGAAACGGCAGTACAAATCCCAGGGTATAGACCCCAATCAGGCCAAAGGCCAATGTCTTTGTGCTGGCAGACGCTGCCATGAGCAGGACGCTGGCAAGGGCCGGTCCCACACAGGGCGTCCAGGCAAAGCTGAAGGTAAATCCCATGACCAATGCTGTTATTGGCGACATGGCCAGCATATCCAGCTTGAAGGGCAGCCTGTGCTCCCTTCCCATGGCTCCGCTCTTACCAAAAAATCCCAGCTGGTAAAATCCAAAGAGCACCACCAGGATTCCTCCCACCCTGGCAAAGAGAAGCTGGTTGCTCTTAAAAAAGGTTCCCAGTGTGGAGAATCCCAAGCTCAGGAGGAAGAAGGCAAAGCTGACGCCGATGACGAAACAGAGCGTGTGGAGCATTACCTTGCTCCGCTCATAATGCATGCGGCCGTCCTCGCCGCGCCTGCCTGTTCCGCCGGAGAGATACCCGATGTATAAGGGTATGAGTGGCAGAACGCAGGGAGAGAAAAAGCTGACCAGTCCCTGTATGAATACGGTCAGGGCCGGTACACTGATATCAAATGAAAATCCCATAGGTGTGTCTCCTTTTTATGTTTTCTGTGTGATGTTTTTCCTGTGATTTTTATGTGCTGCATTGCATCTTTTCCGATGAATGCCTTCGTTATTATACTGCAAACAAATCGTTGAAAGCCTCGCTCATGGTGGGATGGGTGTAGATAGTATCTCTCAGCACCTGATACGGCACCTTTGCGTCCATGGCAAGCTTTATCATATTAATCATCTCATAGGATTCCTGGCAGAACAGGTGGGCTCCCAGGATAAGGCCTGTCTCCTCATCAATGACTGCCTTAAGCAGTCCGGCCGGCTGTTCCAGCACCTGGGCCTTTGGAATGGCTGCCGCAGCCAGTCTGGCCACCTTTACCTTATACCCCTTTTCCACAGCCTCTTTTTCACTTAAGCCCACTCTGGAGAAGGGCGGAATCAGGAAAACGCTGTAGGGCACTGCCCCTCTCTGCTTCAATGTGTAGCTTCCATCTCCCAGGACCTTTGACTTTACGATTCTAAAATCATCCAGGGAAATGTATGTAAACTGCAGGCCGCCTCTCACATCACCCATGGCATAGATATAAGGCGCCGTGGTGGTCAGGGAATCGTCTGTGACAATTCCGCCTCTGGGCCCAATCTCCACACCGGCTGCTTCCAGATTCAGTCCCGCTGTGTTGGGTCTGCGTCCGGTGGCTACCAGAACAGCCTCTGCTTCCAGCTTTTGGACTTCCTTTCCGGTATCCACTGCCACCAGGGCCCTTCCGTCCGCCTGTTCCAGCTCCTTTACCTTGACTCCCGTCATGACGCGGATGCCTCTGGCCTCCAGGGACTCCCTGACAGCTCCTGCGATTTCCTCATCCTCCCTTGGAAGGAATATATCCCCATCCTGAAGTATGGTCACTTTTGAGCCAAAATTTGCATAGATGGAAGAAAATTCTACTCCTATGTAGCCGCCGCCGATGATAACCAGCCTTTGAGGCAGTTCGGTCAGGTTTAGCAGGCCTTCACTGGTGTAAACATAAGGATTTCCTTTCAGCCCGCTAATTTGCGGTATGAAGGCAGATGAGCCTGTGTTAATGAATATCTGCTCTCCCTCCACCTGGAAGGTCTTTCCGTCTTTCTCCACCTCCACCACATGAGGCGACTGGAATCTGGCGGTTCCGTCAATCACCGTGATGTTGGGATTGCTGTCCAGCTTCTGGTAATTCTTTCCACGAAGCCGCGCTGTCAGGTCCTCCTTCTGTTCCATGGCTGCCTTATAGGCGGCCGCCTTCTCCTCAAAGGAACCTCCCCTGGCAGCCGCCAGCCCTGCCCTATACACCAGTGATTTGGTAGGAATACATCCCACATTAATACAGGTACCGCCGTACATCCTGTCAGACCTCTCAATAAGAGCCACTTTTTTCCCGGCCGTTCCAAGGGCCCCCGCCATAGTCTTACCGCCTTTTCCAAACCCGATTATAACTGCATCATATTTTGTCCTGTTCTCCATCGTATTCTCCGCCATAGCGATTCTCCTTATCTATATGTAATATCATTTGTTACAGTTCTTACTGTAACTATACACGATACAGTTTTCTTTGTCAAGCATTTTATTTATGCATATCTTGAAAAAATGGAGTCTCCCATGCTAGAATTAAGAGTGAAGGTAATCAATATCAACCTGCCGTCCAACCATCCCCTTCTGGAAACATGCAGACCACTGTATGAGTATTCATGGTTCATCCATCATATCAGGGAATACCAGCTTCAGGGAATGAGCCGGGATGAGGCAATTATAAATGCCATGTCCGATTGCAGGCAAGACGGCATCCTGACGGATTTTTTGAAAGAGCACGGAACGGAGGCGGTAAATATGCTGTTTACAGAGTTCAATATGGAAGATGCATTGGAAGTGCATTATGAGGAGGGTAAATTAGACGGGCTGGAGGAAGGGCTGGCTAAGGGCTTGGCAAAAGGTGCAAAGGCCTTCATTTCGCTATGCCTTGGGGAAGGCAAAACAGAAGCCCAGATTCTGGAAAAGCTGGAACAGGGGTTCTCCATGAGCCATGAGGACGCAAAGAAAATCTTTGACCAGTTTACCTCAAAACATGCCGGAAGTCGCGGCTAGGCAGGTCCTGCTTCATGCCGCATGGAATCATCTGTAAATACAAAAGGAGCCGGTCCCCTTACATCCATCTTGGCCGTAAGTGGGGGGCTCCTTTTTTTATCTCTTAATCTTCTAACGCCTGTCGTATATCCTCAATAATGTCACCGGCAGACTCCAGTCCCACGCTGAAACGAATCATGGACGGGTCCACGTCTGCCTCCACCAGCTGTTCGTCTGTGAGCTGACGGTGGGTATGGCTGGCCGGATGAAGTACGGCTGTCCTGGAATCAGCCACATGGGTTTCAATGGAACACAGTTTCAGCTTATCCATGAACACGGAAGCAGCCTGACGCCCACCCTTTAAACCAAAGGAAATAACGCCGCAGGTACCCTTTGGCATGTATTTCTGAGCCAGCTCATAATATGTATCCCCTGGAAGTCCCGGATATTTCACCCAGGCCACGTCCTCCCTGGACTGAAGGTAGGAGGCCACCTTAAAGGCACTCTCACAGTGTCTCGGCACCCTTAAATGAAGGGTTTCCAGGCCAATATTAATCAGAAACGCATTCTGAGGGGACTGGATGGAGCCTAAATCCCTCATAAGCTGGGCTGTGGCCTTCTGGATATAAGCCAGCTTGCCAAACTTCTGGGTATACACAATGCCGTGATATGACTCATCAGGCTCTGTCAGGCCCTTAAATTTGTCATGCTGGGCCTCCCAGTCAAAGTTTCCGCTGTCCACGATGCATCCGCCTACCGTGGCCGCGTGGCCGTCCATGTACTTTGTAGTGCTGTGTGTCACAATATCGGCGCCCCACTCAAAGGGACGGCAGTTAATGGGGGTGGCAAAGGTATTATCCACAATCAGAGGAACACCATGGCTGTGGGCCAGGCGGGCAAACTTCTCAAAATCCAGCACGGTCAGGGCAGGATTGGCAATGCTCTCCGCAAATACTACTTTGGTATTGGGCCTGAATGCCTTTGCCAGCTCCTCCTCGTCCGCATCCGGATTCACCAGGGTGCACTCCACTCCCATTTTTGGAAAGGTAACAGTAAACAGGTTGGTGGAACCGCCGTATATGGTGGAGGAACTGATTACATGGTCTCCTGCCTGGCAGATATTTAAAATAGCGTAAAAGGTAGCCGCCTGTCCGGAGGAAGTGAGCATGGCCCCCACGCCGCCCTCCAGCTGGCAGATTTTTGACGCCACCGCGTCATTGGTCGGGTTCGCCAGCCTGGTATAAAAATAACCGTTCTCCTCCAGGTCAAAAAGCCGTCCCATCTGCTCGCTGGACGTGTATTTAAAGGTAGTGCTCTGATATATGGGAAGCTGTCTGGGCTCGCCGTTCTTCGGCTCCCATCCTCCCTGTATACAGATTGTGTCTAATGATTGTTTGCTCATGTTTCCCGTGTCCTCCTTATGGTCAGGTTCTAAATGGTGATGAGATTATATTCCTTGTTGCCAAGGCCCAGCTTCACAGCATGGTCAATACAGGTCTCCCAGTTGGTATCCGGATGTGTATTGATGAAATGGTCATGGCTGTGATGCTCCTTCTCCGCCAGAAGGCTTCCGGCTAGCACGGGCTGGCGGTTTACCGCATCCACACATGCCATGTCCAGGGCTACCGGGTCAAATGAGGCAAACATTCCCACGTTTGGTACGATGGGGGCGTCATTCTCCGAATGGCAGTCACAGTAGGGGGATACGTCCACCACAAGGCTCACATGGAAATTGGGGCGTCCCTTCAGCACTGCCAGGGTATACTCGGCAATCTTCCGGTTCAGGATATCATTGGCTTCGTCGCACATGGAGTCCACCGCATCCACGGGACAGGCACCGATACAGCGGCCGCATCCCACACACTTGTTTGTATCGATGGAGGCCTTGCGCTCAAGGATCGTGATGGCGCTGTGGGCGCAGTTTCTCTGACAGGCACCGCATCCCACACACTTATCCGTATGTACAAAGGGCTTGCCGGCATTGTGCGTCTCCATCTTGCCTGCCCTGGAGCCGCAGCCCATGCCCAGATTCTTAAGGGTGCCGCCAAAACCGGTTGCCTCATGTCCCTTAAAGTGAGTCAGGGAAATGATGATGTCCGCGTCCATAATGGCCCGGCCAATCTTAGCCTCCTTCACATACTCTCCGTCAACAGACACCAGGGTTTCATCCGTTCCCTTAAGTCCATCGGCAATCATGATATGGCATCCCGTGGTAAAGGGGTTGTAGCCATTCTCATAAGCAGCGTCCAGATGGTCCAGTGCATTCTTTCTCCGCCCCACATAGAGGGTATTGCAGTTGGTCAGAAATACCTTACCGCTTTGGGACCGGATTAAATCCACCAGGACCTTGGAATAATTGGCGCGCAGATAGGCCAGGTTTCCGGGCTCGCCAAAGTGAATCTTGATTGCAGTGTATTTGTTGTTAAAGTCGATATCCATCATACCGGCGTTTTTCACCAGCCTCTCCAGCTTCTGCAGGAGATTTTCCGAAAGCGTAGTCCTCATGTTGGTGTAATATACGTTTGATACTGCCATGATGTCCTCCTTCTGAATCATTATCCCGTTTATTATACTTCAAACCCTGCATTTATTCAATCCTGTATGTGAGGACAACGGCACCAAATTTTTCAAGGCTAAATTTTTCAGAATTCATCCCAAATCTTCCCTGCTGCAAAAAGGCCCCGCTGCATAGCCAGGCCTTCTGCGTCGCTTTATGGTTTCGGCTCAGGGAACCGGTTAAATCCCTTTCAGCTTCTTTCGGTAAATCAGATAGGAATACACACTCGGAATCAGGACCATTGCCATGAAAATAAGGAAAAACAGGGATGCCAGATGAAAAAATCCCATAATCAGCATCAGTATGCCTCCTGCCGTCCATACATACCCCGCCATGCGGTGTGTCCTGTTCCAGTTATCCTCATCCGCCAGGGTCCAAGGAAGCTTGATTCCCATGGTGTAGTTCTGCCTGCATTTGGGCAGGTAATTGCCTGCCGCCACGAACATCAGCGCAATGGGAATGCTTACCATGCTTCCCACGTTGAGCTCCATGCCGATTCCGGACAGGACAATCACAAACTGGACCATAACTGCCAGCAGGACCACAAACCACCGTGTAATCTGCTTCAGTTCCCTGGAACGGCTGATGTTTTCATGCTTGGGGTCAATCCGGTAAATCACATTTACCATCACGGCCATGAGAAACATAAAGGCCGATATGCCAAATGCTGCCATGTTGCGGCTGGAATAACCACTTACCACATTATCCGAGCCCCAGGTGGTGGGAACCCGCTCCGGCAGGCGGTTATAAAAACATATGGAAATGATAAATGGCACAAATGCCAGAATCCAGTACAATACATCCCACCGGGATATCTTTCTGCTATTTTTTTTCATTTTTGTCTTCCTCCATGAATGAATGCATCCAGGAAAGAACTTCCTGGAATACAGTGGTATTCAGCTCACAATAAATATATTTGCCTGATTTCCGGTCCTCTATGAGCCCCGCCTACCGGAGTATATTCAGGTGATGGGAAATGGTTGCCCCCGTTGTGTCAAAATGCTCCACAATCTGCCCCGCGGTCATGCTCCCCCGCTTTAGCAGGTTGAGTATCTCGCGGCGGGTGGGGTCGGACAGTGCTTTGAATGTATCACCGAAGGACATAGACGGAATACCTCCTTTCACTTTGCCTGATTTTATGTGGTCTTCAGAGTAGATGGTGCGGTGTAAACCGACAGTATGGTCCGGCTGCGAATCCAGCAGCCATCATTTAGATATTTTTCTAAATATCTAAATGTATTTCATCAAATCTCCCGGCATATGTCAAGAGGGAGGAATACATGATGCTTCCGGGCATATATCCCGGGCATATGTCACTCCGGGGGGGGGGGGGGGGGGGGGGGGGGGGGGGGGGGGGGGGGGGGGGGGGGGG
>JAJQEA010000385.1 GCA_021201905.1 Clostridia bacterium | reverse complement strand
CCCCCCCCCCCCCCCCCCCCCCCCCCCCCCCCCCCCCCCCCCCCCCCCCCCCCAGAACATGTTTAACAGTTTTAAGGATATTGAGAGTGAAGTACGGTTAAGCGGGCGCAGGATTACAATCGCTGTTGCGGGGAGCCACGACAGTCATGTGCTGGAGGCTGTTGCAAAGGCCTGTGAAAGAGGATTGTCAAAAGCTGTCCTTGTTGGACATCAGGCTGAGACGGAGCGTCTGCTTAAGCACATGGGATATACCGGACAGGATATGGAGTTTACGTTTGTGGATATGGATGGAGATGACGCAATTGCAGGCTATGCGTGTGACATGGTAGTGCAAAAGAAGGCAGATATCCCTATGAAGGGAATTATCAGCACAGCTTCATTTATGAAAGCAATCCTAAATAAGGAGAGGGGATTTGTTCCCGCCAATGCCCTGATAAGCCAGTCAACCCTATTCGAGTGGCAGGGCAGGTTCATGATATTGACGGACTGTGCAATCAATATTGCACCGGAGTATGATGACAAGGTAAAGATAATAAAAAATGCAGTGGCTCTCGCAAGAAAGGCGGGAATAGACTGTCCCAAGGTGGCTGTGCTGGCCCCGATGGAGGTAGTCAACCCCAAAATAGAGAGTTCGGTCCATGCAGCCATGCTTACCATGGCAAACAAGAGAGGACAGATTAAAGACTGTATCATTGACGGTCCCCTGGCCTTGGATAATGCGGTATCCGAGGATGCAGCCAGACGTAAGGGCATAGACAGTGAGGTGGCAGGACACGCTGATATTCTGGTTGTTCCTGACCTGGATGCCGGCAATATGTTTACAAAGTCGTTGACATTCTTTGCGGGACTTAAGACAGCGGGAACTGTAAATGGGACAAAGATTCCTGTTGTCATGTGCTCCAGGACAGACTCCACGGACGATAAATACCATACGGTGCTTGCGGTGCTGATGCAGTTAATCTGCGGTTAGGGCCGTGGATGAGAGAATGATGTATGATTTTAATATAGTTTGTAGAATAGTCAGACGGGACGGCGAGTGACGCCGCCTCTTCTGGCTGTTTTGTTATAGAAAAAAACGATACATAACAACATATGTATATATTTCACCGATTGGACAAAACAAGCAGGTGTTTTTATAATAATCAAGGTAATGTAAGAGGTACAACATGACAGATACGTCAATATAAATCAAATTGGGGAATGGAGAATGATGATGAAGAAAAGATTGTTAGGCATTGCGATTTGCGCCGCCGCATTATTGGCAGCAGGATGTTCCTCCGGTACAGACGGGGCAAAGGACGGGGCTAAGGCTGATACCAGCGCAGCTGCCGGCAATGCATCTGACGCATCTGGAGTAAAGGCGAATCCGGTTGAAAAGAAAAAGGTCTATGTGTCACCGGACTGGGTTCAGAGCGTTCTGGACGGGAATCAGGAGGAATCAAAGGATTATATGGTTCTGGAATGTGCCTGGGGTACGGTCCAGGATGTGGCGTCTTACAAGGACGGCCATATCATAGGAGCCTACCATATGAATACCGATGATATTGAATCGGAGGAATACTGGAATATCCGGACTCCGGAAGAGATAAAGGATCTGATGGCTGAATACGGAATCACAAAAGATACAACGGTTATCTGCTACAGTGATAAGGGCACCAACTCTGCGGACGACCGCGTGGCATTCACCCTTTTGTGGGCCGGTGTGGAGAATGTAAAATGTCTGGACGGCGGTTATGAAGCCTGGCTTAAGAGGGGATACGGGACGGAGAAGACCATTAATACCCCGCAGCCCTCTGACAGGGAGTTCGGCGTGGATATCCCGGCACATCCTGAATACATCCTGTCCATTGACGAGGCAAAGGAAAGGCTGGCGGGAGACGATAACTTTAAGCTGGTCAGCATCCGCAGCAGGGATGAGTTTCTGGGTAAGACAAGCGGATACGGATATATTGACAGGGCAGGAGAGCCAAAAGGCGCTGTCTGGGGCCACGATACGGATGACGGTTCCTATCTGAATGAGGATGGAACCACAGCCGGCCCGGATGTATTAAAGGGCTATCTGGAGGAATCCGGCGCTTCCCTTGACAACGAGCTTTCCTTTTACTGCGGCACAGGCTGGAGAGCCACGATCCCGTTCCTGATTTGCTATGAAAACGGAATGACTAATATGACCTTGTATGACGGAGGCTGGTACCAGTGGCAGATGGATGATTCCCTTCCGGTGCAGGTGGGAGACCCGGCAGGCAGTGACTGCCAGTTTACCACGGTGGGTGAGCTGCCCACGGACAAAGCTAAAAAATAAAGAGTGATGAAGATAAGCGTTGCGTCTTGATTAAGTCCAATGCTTATTCAATGTAAAAGGGAACGCAAAAGGGAACGGTGATCATGAAGAAAGCGGCATATATATCTGCGACAATACTGGAAGCCCTGCTTTTGTCAGGGGCCTGGGCCGTACAGTACTTTACACGCAGAAAAATGGGAATGGCCCGGTACGTTGTATATAAAAACAGGGGATGGGAGTCCCGGTATCCCATGGAATTACTGGCAAAAGGGGCCGCGCTTGTGATGGTGCTCCTGACAGCCATGCTTCTTCTCTATTTCCTGCGCCGGAGAAGAAATCTGACAAAAGCGCTGTGGATTAGGAGCAGGGGTATGGTGCTCCTGACGTCTGTGTACGCGGTATTTACATGGACGAATTCCACCCATGGATTTCGGGCTTATTATTTCATCAGCGCCATATTGGGGGCCGTGTCCCTGATTCAGTGTGCCAAAACATGGATTGGAATGCCGGGGTGCGGGCATGAATGACAGGAACCGGATATGGAATAAAAAACAGAATAAAATGCAGAATATAAAGCTGGCAGTATTTGTCGCAGCCGTCCTGGCGGTATTGGCCTGCAGCCATGTATTCGGCTGGTCGGCCCGGGTGGGAGGCAGGGACACGCTGGAGTTTCTGGGAAGAATGGCACAGGAGCATATGGCGGCTGCGATTCTCGCGTACACGGCAGTCACGGTGATTGGATGTGTGGTGCTCACCCTGCCGGGAGTTACATTTGCCATCCTGGCAGGCCTGTTGTTCGGCCCGGTGCTGGGGACCTTATGCTGCACGGTGGCAGCCACTCTGGGAGCCATGGCAGCCTTTCTGGCCGGCCGCTTTTTCCTGAAGGACAGTATCAAGCCCGTGGTCATGAAGAATAAATACCTGAAAAAATGGCTGTTTGACGAGTCCGGGAAAAATGAACTGTTTGTGCTGATGATTACAAGGCTGGTTCCCCTGTTTCCCTATAATCTGTAGAACTTCGCCTATGGAGTCACGGACATCCCCTTTGGGACGTATTCCATATATTCCTTCGTATTCATGCTGCCCGGAACAGCCATGTACACAGTGGGAACCGTGGGCCTGGCTGACAGGGAGAACCGGGTTCTCTATTTCTCCGTCACCGCTGTGCTGGCGGCGGTTGTCATTGGCCTGGGTATGTTTTTTAAGAAACGGTATGTGCTGGGGGAGGCAGAGGAAAGGTTGGAAGAGAATGAACGGGAAATTCAGGATAGCAGACAGCGATAAATGCGTACACTGCCATATATGCCGGGAAAACTGCTCCTTTTTAAGTAAATACGGCCTTGATATCGGTGACACGGCAGAGCTCAGGGAGTTAGCGTATCACTGTTTCCTGTGCGGAACCTGTACCCGGGTCTGCCCGCTGGGAATTGACGGCAGGGCGGTCATCCTGGATATGCGCCGGGAACGGGTGGAGGAAAACCAGGGAAAATGTCCGGAAAAAGGGTATGCCCTGGTTCTGGCGGAAAAGCGGAATTACATTTACCGCAACAAACGGCGTATGGATGGCAGGAGCATTCTGTTTCCGGGGTGCAATTTTCCTTCCTTTTATCCAAAGACCACCAGGAAACTGATCCGTCTGCTGGAGGAAAAGGAGGATATGGGAGTCCTGTTTGACTGCTGCGGCAAACCCGTGGCAGAGCTTGGACTTAAAAGGGATGAGGAGGAAATCCCGGGGAGGATAAATGAAACTCTCCTCAGGGCAGGGGCTGAGGAGGCCGTGATGCTCTGTCCCAACTGTTATGAGTTCCTGAAGGATAAGCTGGAGGTAAGGGTGATCAGCATTTATGAGAAATTAGCCCGGCTGGGAATGGGCCGCCAGCTGGAAGGAAACGGGGCGCTGTTCCTTCCATGCCCTGACAGGGAGAAAAAACAGTGGGTGCAGTGGCTGGCCCCATTTTTAAAGAACATGCCTGAGACGGTGCAGGGTGTCCAGTGCTGCGGCCTGGGAGGGTGCGCGGGAGGAAAGGAGCCGGAACTGGCCCGCCAGATGGCGAGCCGGACTAAGGACCAGGGGCACGGGACCGTATTTACCTACTGTGCGTCCTGCGCCGGAAACCTTACCCGGGGCGGCTGCCAGGGAGTCACACACCTGCTGCCTGAGATTCTGGGATGTGATGAGAGGCCGGATATAGGGAAATCTATGGTCAACAGGATGCTTACAAAATTTTGGTGATGGTTTGGCAAGACGGAAGATGGAGGGAATCTGACAGATGAAACGCGCGATTATTATTTTCACAAGGGTTCCTGAACCCGGACAGACAAAAACCAGGATGATGCCCCCGCTCAGCGCCAAGGGCTGCGCCCGTCTCCACACCTGTTTTCTGGAAGATATAAAGAGGGAATGCGGGAAGGTGGAGGGACAGCTTTTTGTATGCTTTACACCGGACGAAGGCAGAGAACTGCTATATCCGGTATTTGGCAGAGGGGAACATTACATTTCCCAGAGAGGCAGCGGCCTGGGGGAGCGGATGTATCAGGCCATCCGGGAGGTATTGGGCCGGGGATATGACGCATGTATACTCATGGGTACCGATGTGCCCGAAGTGCGGGCGGAGTATCTGGAACGGGCATTTGGCCTGCTTGAACAAAAGGATGTGGTACTGGGTCCTACCAGGGATGGGGGATATTATCTGGTGGGCATGAAGAAACCGCGGCGGGCCGTGTTTGAGGTGGAAGGGTATGGACAGGGATCCGTGCTTTGGGACACCGTGGGCCGGATTAAGAGGGAAGGGTGCACGGTGGGATTTACCAAAGCAATGTGGGATATGGACGTTTACCAGGATCTCCAGGGATACCGCCGGAGAATGCGGGAGGACAGAAGGCTGCAAAATACGTCCACAGGACGGTATCTGGCCAAAACCAGCCGTATTTCCATCATTGTACCTGTCTACAATGAGGAGAAGACCGTCTGCCAGATGCAGGACCAGCTGGAACCGTTGAGAGGAACATGTGAAATACTGTTTGTAGACGGCGGCAGCACGGACAGGACCATGGAACGGATTCGCCCCTGGGTTAAGGCCATACGCTCGGAAAAGGGACGGGCGAAGCAGATGAATACGGGGGCCGGGAAGAGCCATGGGGATATTCTGTTTTTTCTCCACTGCGACAGCGAACTGCCGCCCCGTCCCCTGGCTGAGATACGAAGGGTGATGAAGGACCACAGCGCTGGATGCTTCGGGATTGCCTTTCATTCCCGCAACTTTTTCAAGTTTACCTGCCGCGTGATATCAAACCACCGGATTAAGGACCGCAAGGTCATGTTTGGGGATCAGGGCATCTTTGTGGACCGCAGCCTGTTTTTCGACGCAGGCATGTTTCCAGAGCTTCCTGTGATGGAGGACTACCAGTTTTCCCTGACGCTTAAGGAGCGGGGGGTAAAGCTGGGCATGACCCGGCGCCGCATCTATACTTCGGACAGGCGTTTCCCCAAAGGAACCCTGCCCAAGCTTAAGCTGATGTGGAAAATGAACCGGCTGCGCAAGATGTACCGGGATCAGGTGCCCATTGAACAGATTGACCGGATGTACCGGGATGTGAGGTGATATAAAATGGAACAGATAGCCGGTTTAAGGGAATATGTGGCCTGGAGGCAGTACCGCAGCGCGCTGGGACTGCCTGATCAGGTGACGGAGGAATACCGTATGCTGGCCCAGGGGGAGTACAACAGGAATTACCTGTTTACCCATCCTGTCACCGGCAGAAAGCTGGTGCTCCGCGTAAACTGCGGCAGCCAGATGCATTTGGAACATCAGATACAGTACGAATACGATACGTTACAGTTACTCCGGCATTCAGGGAGGACACCGCGGCCTTTTTATGTGGACGGGAGTCTGGAGAGAATTCCTCATGGCATTATGGTGATGGAATTCCTGCCGGGACACCCCTTGGATTACAGGATAGAGCTGTCCTTTGGAGCGGAGTGCCTGGCGGACATCCACAGTGTCCGGGTGGAAAGGGGCAGCCATCTGGTCAGGCCAAAGGACCCCCTGGAGGCAATCCTGGCAGAATGTGAGGAAATGGTCAGGACATACATGGATTCAGACCTGGGGGACCGGAGTCTCAAACTGAAAATAAGGCAGATGCTGGACCGGGGCTGGAAACGTTTCAGGGCGGCGTCAGCCTGCAAAGGCTATGAATGCTGCGTCAACACGGAGCTCAATTCCACTAATTTCCTCATCAACGGGGAGGGAAAGGGAAACTACCTGGTGGACTGGGAGAAGCCTGTCCTTGGGGATCCAGCCCAGGATTTGGGACATTTCCTTGCGCCAACCACCACCTTCTGGAAAACAGATGTGATTCTGACCCCGGAGGAGATGGAGAACTTCATCAATCTGTATATCCAAAAGGTGGACGGCAGATTTGACACAAAGGGGCTGATGGAGAGGACCCTTGCCTATATCCCCATCACCTGCCTGCGGGGCATTACATGGTGCGCCATGGCCTGGGTGCAGTACCAGCAGCCGGACAAGCTGCTGTTTAACCAGTCCACGTTCCAAAAGCTGGGGCAGTATCTGGACATGGAGTTTTTAGAAAAAATGGACAGGCTGCAGGAAAGGAGTCTGAATGGAGAAAAAACAGAGTAAATGGATATGGAAAGCCGTGGTGGCTGCGTGCATAGCCGCGTCCGTACTGAGCTATATGTGCATACCGTCCGTAAAGGATATGATGAATAAAATCGTGACCATGTTTGCCACCGGAGACTTTGGTGTGGTCAGGGAATTTGTGGCTTCCTACGGAAGCTATGCCGCTGCGGTATCCTTCGGACTGATGGTGCTGCAGTCTGTCATGGCGCCACTTCCGGCCTTCCTCATCACCTTTGCCAACGCGAATCTCTTTGGATGGTGGCAGGGAGCCATCCTGTCCTGGTCCAGTGCCATGGCAGGTGCAGCCCTTTGCTTTTACATAGCAAGGATACTGGGAAGGGATGCGGTGGAAAAGCTGACCAGCAGGGCGGGGCTTCAACAGATAGACACTTTTTTTGATAAATACGGTAAAAATACAATCCTGATTTGCAGGCTTCTGCCTTTTGTGTCCTTTGACATTGTGAGCTATGGGGCTGGGCTTACATCCATGCCCTTTCTGTCATTTTTTATCGCTACGGGCATCGGACAGCTTCCGGCGACCATTGTATACTCCTATGTGGGAGGAATGCTGACCGGCGGCACCAGGTTCTTTGTCACCGGATTAATGATATTATTTGCCTTATCTGCCTTTATTGTCATGGTAAGGAAAATATATATAGAAAAACAAGATAAAACATTGAGGAAGTATTTAAAAAGAAAATCTTTACATTAGGTATCATGATGGCGCTGTCCATGACAGCGGTGGCCGGATGCGGCCAGAAAGCAGGAAATGAAACAACGGCTCAGGCAGCGGCTGAGAGCACGGCAGCAGATACCACAGCAGCAGATACCACGGCGGCAGATACCGCAGACGCAGCCGCGGATACAACGCAGGCAGCGGCGGCTGGAAATGAGACAGCAGCGGCAGCGCAGTCAGACGGCAGCTATCAGTATGTATCCCCAAAGGAGGCAGTGGCGGCGGCAAAGGATAAAAGCGCCCATGTGCTGGATGTAAGGGAATGGGATAACTATGTGAAGGGAAGGGTGGCTGATTCCGTTTGGTGCCCAATTTTCCCGCTGGAGGATGATTCCCTGGCAGATGCCATGAGCACATATGCAAAGGAAAACTTAAGCGACGGACAGAAAATCTATATCATCTGCAACAGCGGCAAGAGAGGCGCCGAGAAGGCAACCGGTGTTCTTAAGGAGGCCGGTATCGACGGTTCCCTGATTTATACCGTGGAGGGCGGAGCCAAAGCCCTGGAGTCTGAGAAAGGCGCCCTTACCACCAACCGCGCTGACGAGGATATCGACTGGAAAACAGTCACGGCGGCAGATGCCTTAAAGGCAGTGGGGGGGAAGCGATGTTCAAATCCTGGATGTCCGCGACAATGATACATATGCAGAGGGCCATTTAAAGGGATCCCTCCAGAGCCCCTTAAAGGAAATCGAGGACCCGACAGCGCAGACAGCCATGTACAAGATGGCAACAGAGGAGATGGACCCGTCCAAACCCGTGTACCTGCTTTGCTACAGCGGAAACAAGTGCGCAAAAACAGGTATTTCCGTCATGAAGGATGCAGGATTCGATGTTGACAATCTGTTTATCATTGAAAACGGCGCGAAGGATAAGGATATCCAGGCTGCATTTGTGACAGAATAGCATAACCCTTCCGGTGATGTGATTTCCCCTGACCGTACTGCATAAGATTACGGCAGGGGGAATCATTAAATCATCAGACAGGGTTATTATTTTTAGGAAAGCAGGAGGAGAAAGCATGAGGAGAAGAATCATAGCAGCGGTATTGGCCGCCGCAGTGCTGCTGTCCCTGGGAGCGTGTTCGGGAAGCGGACGGACACCGGATACAGGAAGCAGCCAGGCCGGGAGTACGGGAAGCAGCCGGGCCGGGAGTACGGGAAGCAGCCGGGCCGGGGACACAGGCAGCGGCAGCCAGCCCGTCACGGAGAACATGACCTTTGAACAGATGCAGGAGGCAGCAAAGGGAACAACGGTTACCTTCTACGGCTGGGGCGGGGATGAAAAGCTGAACCGGTGGCTGGACGATGAATTTGCGCGGGTCATGAAGGAAAAATACGATATCACAATGGAGCGTGTGCCCATGGATATCGACCAGGTTTTAAGCCAGCTGGCCGGGGAGATACAGGCGGGCGGGAAGGACGGAAGCATTGATATGATTTGGATTAACGGGGAGAACTTCCGGTCGGCAAAGGAAAACAACATGCTGTACGGCCCCTTCACAGACAAGCTTCCCAATTTTAATGACTATGTGGATGGGGACAGCGAGGATGTGGCCATGGACTTTGCGTATCCCATTGAAGGATATGAGGCGCCTTACGGAAAGGCCCAGCTGGTCATGGTGGCAGACCTGGCAGTGACGCCGGATGTGCCGGAGAGCGCCGGAGCGCTGAGGGAATTTGTGGAGAAATATCCGGGTAAGGTGACGTATCCCGCGCTTCCTGGTTTCACAGGCAGCGCGTTTGTGAGAAATATTATCTATGAAATCTGCGGCTATGAGCCGTTCATGGATATGGAGGCGGACAAGGAAACCGTCAGGGCGGCGGTGGCGCCGGCCATGGAGTACCTGAGAGAGCTGAATCCATATCTTTGGAACCAGGGAGCCGCCTTCCCGGATTCCTCCACTACCGTGGACAACATGTTTGCGGACGGAGAACTGGTGATGAACATGACATACGGAGCTTATGACGTGGCTCTGAGCATTGAGGACGGAACATACATAGATACCACGGCAGCCTTCCAGTTTGACAAGGGAACCATCGGCAATACCAACTTTATGGCGATTGGGGCTAACTCCGGCAATAAGGCCGGGGCCATAGTGGCAATCAACGAGATGATGTCGCCGGAAATCCAGGCGGACCGCTATGAGAAGCTGAGGGTCATCCCGGTTCTGGACAACGAAAAGCTGTCCGGTGAGCAGAAAACCGCCTTTGACCGGGTGGACCTGGGAAAGGGGACAATCCCCCAGGATGAACTTCTCTCCAAGCGCCTTCCCGAGATGCCCGCGCAGCTGGTTCCCATCATTGAGGAAATCTGGGCAGAGGAAGTAGTGGGTAAATAACAGGAAGGAATGAGAGGAAAAGCAATGAGGAGAAAAGGAATGAGAAAAAAGCTGACCCCATATTTGCTTCTGGCTCCCCAAATCATATTATCCCTGTTGTTTATCATAGGATTGGCAACTGGAATTACCCAGAGTCTTGGGGTGATTCCAGCTTTTGGGTTAAGGGAGCCGACGTTTCAATATTACAGGGAAGTGCTGACCAGGCCGGAAATGCTTAAGTCCGTGCTGTACAGCCTGAAGGTGGCATTCCTGTCCGCTGGAATTGCCACGGTGGCGGGTGTGGGCTTAAGCGCTGTGTGTGTGGCGCACAGACAGACAAAGGGACCCATGATGCGGGTGATACAGCTTCCCATCATTGTCCCCCATGTAGTGGTAGCCATCTTTGTGGTCAACATCTTTTCCCAGAATGGCGTGCTGGCCAGAATCGGTTACGCCCTTGGACTGTTACAGGAACAGCAGCAGTTTCCCATGCTCATCTACGATGCAAAGGGGGTGGGAGTCATCCTGGCATATTTGTGGAAGGAGATTCCCTTCATCCTTTATTTTGTCATTGCGCTGATGGCAAATATCAATGAGAACCTGGGGGAGGCAGCCGTAAACCTGGGGGCGGGCCGGTGGACCGCCTTTTGGAAAATCACCCTGCCTCTCTGTAAAGGCGCGGTAATCAGCGGGTTCCTGATTATAGTTGTATTTGCCCTGGGCGCCTATGAGCTGCCCTTTCTCCTGGGCGCCACCTCGCCAAAGGCCCTTCCGGTGCTGGCATACCAGCAGTATACCCATCCGGATTTGAGAAACCGGCCCTATTCCATGGCGCTCAATGGAATCATTATCATTCTCTCCGTACTCAGCGCATGGATTTATTATTTAATCGTGCAAAAAAACAGCAGGGCGCTGACGGAGCAGTAGAAGAGGGAGCGGCAGGAGATGAAAAAGAGAAAATCATTTATCACAAATATAATTCTGGCCGTACTTTGCGCATCCATTCTGATCCCCGCGGCTAGTCTGGCAGTCTGGGTATTTACGGAACGATGGGCCTGGCTCGGCCTGTTTCCCCAGGTGCTCTCGGACCGGGCGGTCATGGAGATTGCCGGAAGAAAGGGAGAACTGTTCTCCCTCATGGCGTCCAGCATCATGATTTCTACTGTGGTGGCCCTCTTGTCGGCCGCAATCGGGGTACTGACCTCCAGGGCCCTTATCCTGTACCGGTTCCGGGGAAAGGATTTGATGTCCTTTCTTACGGTCCTTCCCCTCATGGTACCTGCGACTGTGTTTGCCATGGGCATACAGATTACATTTATCCGCATGGGACTTAATAATACAGTGGCAGGGGTCATCCTGGCACACCTGATTTATTCCCTGCCCTACGCGGTGCGTCTTATGATGGACGGCACCCGGGCAGTGGGCATTGGGCTGGAGGAGCAGGCAAAGGTGCTGGGGGCCGGTCCCTTTCAGACATTCAGAAGGACCACACTGCCAATGCTGGTCCCGGTGATACTGTCGGCGGTCAGCATGTCATACATTATATCCTTCAGCCAGTATTTTCTGACGCTGCTTCTTGGCGGCGGCAGGATAAAGACATTTGCGGTTGTGATGGTACCCTATTTACAGAGCGGCAGCCGGAATATTGCCTGCGTATACAGCATTCTGTTCATGGGCATCACCCTGTTGGTATTTGCTGTGTTTGAACGGATCGCGGGGTATTGGACCAGACAGATGGCGGGAGGATATTATGAGTCTTAACATAGAGGATCTGAAGGTATCGCTTCAGAAAAAGGAGATACTGCACGGAATCAGCCTGGAAATACAGGAGAGAGAGTTTGTATCCCTCTTAGGAAAATCCGGCTGCGGAAAGACCACCCTGTTAAAATGTATAGCAGGTCTTTTGGAGCAGGACAGCGGGGATATACGGATACAGGGAGCATCCGTGATGGACCGGCAGCCAAAGAACAGGGGAATGGTGATTGTGTTCCAGGATTTGCGGCTGTTTCCCCATATGACGGCGGAGAAAAATATCGCCTTTCCCATGGAGCTTAAAAAGGTGCCCAAAAAGGAGCGGAAGGAGCGGGTGGAGGAACTGCTTCGGGCAGTGCAGCTTCCCGGATTCGGTAAGAGAAGAATGAGGGAGATGTCAGGAGGCCAGATGCAGAGAGTGGCCCTGGCCAGGGCCTTGGCGGCGGAACCCAGGGTACTGCTTCTGGATGAACCGTTTTCCGGCCTGGATGAGGGGCTGCGGACAGAGATGGCGGGGCCTGTAAGAAAACTCCATGAGGCGTGGAAAATCACAACCATACTTGTCACCCACGACAAGGCGGAGGCGCTTCGCATGTCCGACCGAATCGCGCTGATGGAGGATGGGAAGATTCTCCAGTACGGTACTCCAAAGCAGATGTTCTGCCATCCAAAAACAAAAGAGGTGGCGGAGTACTTTGGAAAGGTAAACTATATTTCCGGGGAGGTGACAGGAGGCAGATTTGTCAGCCCTCTGTTTGAGAAAAGGACGGATTTGCCGGATGGAGCCTATGACGCTATGATACGTCCGTACTCAGTGCGCCTGCAGGAGAACGGAGATTATGGGGTGGAGGAGGTCACGTTCATGGGGGAGATGACAGAGATAAGGGTAAGGGTGCCGGAGAAAATAGCTCCCGGCGGAAGCATTCTGTGCCAGAGGATGGAAGGTCCCGGCCGTTCCGGACAATTCCGGGCAGGCATGAAGGCCGGGCTGGCCGTGGAAACAGAAGGGGCCGTGCTGTTTGAGTATGGTATGGCATGAGGGGATTGTGCCAAGAGGGGATTGTGCCAGAAGGGGATTACATGTACGGGAGGAAATGCAGATGAAGAAAATTATATTTGACTGTGACAATACCTTTGGAATAAAGAATTGCGATGTGGATGACGGGCTGGCCCTGATGTATCTGCTGGGAAGCGGGGATGCCCGATTGCTGGGGGTTACTTCCACCTATGGCAACAGCCGCCTGGATGTGGTGCAGGCGGTGAATCTGCGGATGCTGGAGGAATTGGGGCGCAGGGACATTCCCGTAAAAAGAGGCGGGGAGAGGAGGGGATGTTACCAGAGCGAGGCAGCCGGTTTTCTGGCGGAAATGGCGGACCGATATCCGGGGGAGCTGTCGATTCTTGCCACGGGTTCCCTGTCAAACGTGAGAGGCGCCTATGAGAGGGACAGGTGCTTCTTTGAAAAGGTAAAGGAGATTGTCCTGATGGGCGGAATCACCAGCCCCCTTGTATTTGAAAAGAAGGTGATGAATGAGCTGAATTTTTCCTATGACCCGGCGGCGGCCCGGACCGTCCTCACAAAGGGCCAAGATGTTTCCGTGATAACAGGCAACAACTGTCTTAAGGTTTTATTTACAAAGCAGGAATACAGGGAACGGTTCTCAGGGAAGGAAAACAGGGCGGCAGCGTATATCATGGAAAAAACAGGTGATTGGTTCGGGTATAATGATGAGGATTACGGCATTCCCGGATTTTATAACTGGGATGTGACGGCCGCGGCCTATCTCATGCATCCGGAATTATTTGAGGATGATGCAAAATGCCTACGGGTCTCGGAGCAGGACCTGGAGACAGGGCGCCTGGGAATGGATGGAGACGGGATGGGGGATGGAACGGCAGACGGAAGGAACGGGGAGAGGTGCGCCTGCAATCTGCCGGTCATCAGGGACCCGGAGGCATTTAAGGACAATATTTATGACACATGGCTGAGCGTGTCGGTCATGGGGGCCGGTGCCTGTATGCAGCGTTGATTTAATCGTCCATATTACTTTTTAAGCTGCAAGCCGTCTTTGAAGGCTTCGCCCACTCTTTCAGCCACCTTATAGTAACCATGGGTATACGGGTCAAAGGCGATAGCGTTTACCAGGGACATGTCAATTTTGCCGTCAACCATGACGCTTTCATCTGCTGTCACGTTCACCACGTTACCGATAACACCGCATCCGTATGGTCCGTTCTGGTATTCGATAAACTCACACTCTAAGCAGAGTGGAAATTCATTGATAACCGGCGCGTCCAGCCTCTCGGATTTGCTTGCGGTAAGATCACTGTTTTCAAATTTGTTTAAAACGTTGTTCCCTGACTCGACCCCAAAATAATCGGCCTCCACCACGTGGGCGGCATCGGCAATGCTTACCGTAAAAGCGCCTCTGGCCTTGATGTTCTTCACTGTTTTGTGTGTCTCTGTCAAGTTGAGAGCCACACGGCCTCTTTCCTGCATTGTGCCCCACGCGGCATTCATGACATTGACACTGCCGTCTTCATTGTAAGTTGCCACCATTAAAACTGGCATAGGAAAAATACCTTCTGTTATATTCAGTTTTTTTCTCATCGCGGTTACCTCATTTCTTGGTTAGGATTGACAAATAGTATGTTCTTATATATGATTGTAGCATGCAATGGAAAAAGCACAAGTACCATCTTGTAAGATAGGTACTATCAAAAAGGAAAGTGTAAAATGATAAAGAAATACATTGAAAACGCAAATTTTGAAGATACCGGATTCAGCTATACACTGTCACTCATATCCGGCAAATATAAAATGGTTATCCTTTACTGTCTGATGGAGTTTGAAATTGTAAGGTTTAACGAATTGAAGCGATATTTGAAAAATGTGACAGATAAAACGCTTAGCAATTATTTGAAAGAGCTTGAGTCAGACGGACTCATTATCAGAAACGAATATCCTCAGATTCCGCCGAAAGTTGAATACAGCCTGAGTGACAGGGGAAAATCCCTGATGGATGTTTTAGACCAACTATGTATTTGGGGTGAAAAAAATAGAGAACAGCCATGAATAAGCCAATAAGAGGAATAAGGTTTGTCTGCAAGCTAAAAGGACCCTGGGAAATGAAAGGATCCTTTGTGTTATTATAATATTTTGCCGGTCCGGCGGTCAGGAAGCTTAAGGACGCACCAAAAGTCTGGCGGCCGTCATGCGTTCCACGATCTCATACATATTGGTGACGCTGCCAACCTGAAGCTTCTCGCTTAATCCATAGAAATTCAGGCAGGTACCGCAGGTGAGAATCTCCACTCCCTGGGATTCCAGGGATTTAAGATCCTCCAGGTTGTCGGAACCCTCGCAGGAGAGATAGGCGCCGCTGTTATACAGAAGAATCGTTTCCGGCAGGGCGTCCTGCTGGGTAAGCGCGTATACAAACCCCTTCATCAGAGCCTTTCCAAGCTCAGGGTCGCCGTGGCCCATAAGGTTGGAGGACAGAACCACCGCCATGCCCTTTTTGCGGCTGTCCGGCTGGCAGGCCACTGGCTCCTCGCCTGAAGCATCCGCCCCACCGGAGGCAGGGGTTACTCCCTGGCCAACTGGGATTTTTACGGAAAATTCATTATCGCTTATTTTCTCGGAAACAGCCGAAAGCCCTTTGCTGGCAGCCATCTTGCTCAGGTTCTGGACTGCAATCTCGTTGTCCACCAATACCTCAACCGTCTCTCCCGGATTGCAGGATTCCAATGCCTTTTTCGTGTCAATGACAGGTTTTGGGCACTGCTTTCCCCGTTCATCTAATTTCATGATTCGTATCCTCCTTAAACATGTATCTGATTCTTCCTATTCCCGGAAGTGTGCTTTGAAATTATCATCACATGTCTCTAATTATATCAGGTTTGGAAGTGTATGCAAACGCTTTTGCCCCTTTACAGGGCCTGCATTTGTTTTTTTCTATAGGGAAGCAGACGGCTATATTTTTTATCTATACGGATGCGGCTCTGTTTCCTGTTTTCCGTACAGTTTATCCCGGTAAGTCTGCACAGGAGCCGCCCCATCCAGAACCGTGTAAAAATAATTCAGGGCAGCCATTCTGCAGTGCTCCATGTGGACGCGCATTTTCTCAGTGGCTGTCTCCAGGTCACGGTCTAACAGGAGTCTGAGAATCTCCAGGTTTTCCCCGCCGTCATCGTGTACGGCCGCATGGTTTTGGTGGATGAAAAATATAATGCGGCTGCTGATATCATAGACCCGGTGCATGATGTCCACCATGTAGCGGTTTCCGCAGTATTCGATGATGAACAGATGCATTGCGGTGTCCAGCCGGATGCGGTCCATGATAGTGTCGTCTGGGTCAGGGTTCTCAAAACGCTGGATAAAATATAAAAGCTCATCCTTTGGAAGACGTGAAGCGGACAGCCTCAGTATGGTGGGCTCAAATTCCGTCCGAATCTGGAAAATCTGAAGCACGTCACTTAAGAGGATATCCGTAACATGGATTCCTTTTTTTGGAATCACTTTCACAAATCCCTCTGTTTCCAGACGGCTGACAGCTTCACGCACAGGGGTGCGGCTGAGCTTCAGCTCCGAGGTGAGGTGGGCTTCGTTCAGAATGCTTCCCGGTGCGTAGGTACAGTTAATCAGCCGTTCTTTCAGTATGTTGTAGGCATAATTCTTCAAATCATTTCCCGTGGTATTGGTTATGTCTGTCATAGTACAATTCCCCCGATACGGTCTGAGACCGATGATAGTAACAATTATATAGGGATGTACTTAAAAATACAATCATTAATAATTTAACGGGGCGCCGCCCTTCCATGACTCCGGCAGGGGGAAATCATCAGCACATTCCCAGATATCTCCAGAGAGGAACACTGGCCAGCAGTCCTAATATATGTATAATCATGTAGGCATGAGACATGGAGACTACATTTTTATGGGTAATTAATCCGTCCACCACTGCCTCGGCCTGGAGGTAATAGGGATTGTGGAAGGAAAGATTCTATACCAGCATGGCAAGGTAATCCGCAAACAAGGTGATAAAGGGATGGATTCCCAAAGGAGCCCCGATAGGAAGGAATATGGCAGCGATGATGGCAAGGGTCGCCAGCCCGGTACATTCCAGATAGCGAAGCAGGTAGGTACTGACGCACAAAAGGATAATAAACACATACACGTTTGGTATGAAACGGATGATGACAGGCGCCGCCACGCTGGCCAGCCAGTTGTTGACTCCCACCACATTGAGCAGGGCGGAGATGGAAAGCAGGGACGCTACCAGAGTAATCAGCCCGCCCCAGGGCACCATGTCCTGAAAGTCCTTCATGGTAAAGATTCCCTTAAGGAACATGGCGCAGAAGGCAAGGGCTGCAACGGTGTATGCCTTAAGTCCTGTATAGGAGCCGGTAATCCAGAGGAGGATGGAGACAGCGAGGATGCCGGCCGCAGCCTTCTCATCACTGCTCATGGGCTTTAATTCCGCTATTTTTTTGTGTATCAGTTCCTTTGAAATGTTCAGCTTCTCTTTGGGTTTATAGTAAACCTGGATAAACAGGAAGGTCAATACCAGGTTTACGATGAACCATGGAGAGCAGCACACAAACCATTCCGTCCAGCTGAAGGCATATCCCTCACCCATCATGCCAATCAGCACAAAGGTCATGGCGCTGCCTGTGAGAAAGGCCATGGTATGGATGGCGGCCGGTACAAAGAAAGCGCAGAACAGCCCGGCGGCGGCCCTGCTTCCCTTCTCGATATTATTGGCTTTTGCAACAGATGCCGCAAAAGGTCCCAGAACCGCGCACTTGGAATAGGAATTAGGCACAATGGGCGACAAAATCGTGGAGGTGGCCATAATGGCAACTACCATGCCGGTATAGGTGGCCGGGAAAAACTTAATAATATTATATGCAATCCGGTCAATGAGACCTGTCTTGGCAATCCCGGTGGCAAAAATCATCATCAGGATGACGGTCCACATGGTGTCGCCGCTCCATGCGGAAAATGCTTCAGGAAACGTGCAGACATGGAACGCTACAAATGCTATGCAGGCAAACAGGGCAACCAGGGGCGCCGGGTAAAGCTGCAGAATCAGCAGAAGGATAGCGGTCATAAAAATGCCCAGGTACCGCATGCTTTCCACGGTCAATTCTCCGGGCGGCCTAATCAGGCCAATCACAAGGCCAATCAATATGCACAGGATGCTCAAAATATATTTTCTTGTATTTACAGATTTCATGAAAACCTCTCCCTAACTCATTTTATTGGTATGTTTGGATGTAACGGCGCAAACGTAAAACACCCTGTGATTATAGTAGTCCCTGGAATAAAATAAGTCAATAACGTTTTGTGCATTTAATGCATAAAACACGTATATATCACGTATATTTTGTGGATATTTTAAAGATATATCACGAACTCTTTTGCGATATAACTAATTTATTAGATAATATGCATAAAAATATGGCAAATAATTAGTAAAAATTATCAAAAATTACTTGCCATTTGCAAAACGCTATGCTACAATCAATCTCGCAAACGTAAAACAGGGCCTGCCTTCGGACAGACAGGTCAGACCTGTGAATGAACTGATATGAAAATTAAATAATGGAGAAAGGTAAATGGAAGCAAATAACTTTGTATTGATTGGGGAAGCGGGAAGCGGAAAGACGGAGATTGCGGCAAATCTGGCCCTGCGCCTGGCGGGAAGCATGCCTGTACCGGTGTGTCTGATTGACATGGACCAGACAAAATGCATGTTCCGGGCCAGGGATTTTTCCTCTCTATTGGAAGAGGGACACGTACATATGGCGGTCAACCCGGAACTGTGGGACTCGCCGCTGATGCCCCAGGGAGTTACTTCTCTGCTCAAGGACGACAGCATCTGCTGTGTGTTTGACGCAGGGGGAAACGCTGTTGGGGCAGCCATGCTGGGGCAGTTTGCGGGCCTGATGGCTGAGAAGAACACCTGTTATTACTATGTCATCAATCCCTGCCGTGCTTTTTCAGGAAGCATGGAGGACATCCGGGAAAGCCTGAACGCAATCCTTATCTCAGCCAGAATACCGGCAGAAGATCTGAAGTTTATCGCAAACCCGTTTATGGGAGAGTATACGACGCCGGAACTGATTATGGAATATGCCGGGCGCCTGGAGACAGAGCTTGGAAAGGCCGGCTTAAAGATTGACGTGCTGGCTGTCTCGGAACGGTTTTTTGGGGAAGTGAGGAAGCTCACCAGGCTTCCGATTCTGGAACTAAATACGTTTGTAGACAAATTATATGTCTGAATGCAGCGTTCAATGTGGCGGTCCAGAGGATGGTCCCCATATGAATCATAATTAAAATTAGGAGAGGAAGTGTGATTATGGCAAAACTTGAAATCAGCAGGGAAAGCCGCAAAAGCTGCGAACTATGCGTAAGCGTATGTCCGAAGAAGGTCCTGGAGATCGGAGGGGAAATCAATAAAAAGGGCTACCGGTATGTAGTGGACGCCCACCCGGAAGCGTGCATCGCATGCTGCATGTGCGCCCAGATATGTCCGGACTGTGTCATAGAAGTGTTTAAATGATGGGACTATATTGGAAGTAAGAACAACCATAAGAACGTATGAAAGGAAGAACAGCGATGGAAAGAAAATTTATGAAAGGCAATGAAGCCATTGCGGAAGCAGCGGTCAGAGCCGGATGCCGGTTTTACGCAGGTTATCCCATTACGCCTCAGAGCGAGGTGCCGGAGTATCTGTCACGAGCACTGCCAAAGGCAGGGGGAATATTTGTACAGGGGGAAAGTGAAGTGGCCTCCATCAACATGGTTTACGGAGCCGGGGCAGGAGGAACCCTTGCCATGACCTCTACCTCCGGACCGGGAATCAGCCTGATGGCAGAGGGAATCTCATCCCTGGCAGCCGCCAGGGTCCCTTCGGTGATTGTGGACATCATGAGGGCAGGTCCGGGAACAGGGGTTATGAAACCGGCCCAGTCCGATTATTTCCAGATTAACCGCGCCTCGGGCCACGGCGGTTACCAGACCATCAATTACGCGCCGGCTACCATCCAGGAAGCAGTGGACCTGGTGACAAAGGCCTTTGAGGTGACACAGAAATACCGTATGCCGGTATTTGTCTTTGCGGATAGCTTGGTGGGCGGACTGATGGAGGCCGTGACACTGCCGGAGGCAAAAGAACCGCCCAAGACCCCGGAATGGGCCGTAGTGGGCAAGGGATACCATGGTGGAAGGCCCAATATCGTACTGAATGCCTCCTTTGCGGAGGAACAGCAGATGAAAAAGGCGCTGGAGTGGGCTGAAATTTACGAGGGCTGGAAAAAGGATGAGGTCATGGTGGAAGAGTACATGACAGAGGATGCCGAGTTTATTCTGACTGCGTACGGTTCCTGCGGGCGTATCTGCCATACCTGCGTGGATGAGCTGCGGGAGGCAGGATACAGGGCCGGTCTCATACGCCCCATTACCACCAATCCGTTCCCGGCAGAGGCTTACAGAAAAATAGCAGACAGGGCCAGGTTTATTCTGGATGTGGAGATGGCGATTCCGGCGCTCATGGCCCAGGATGTGGAGCTGGCAGTAGGCGGCCGTCTGCCTGTTCATACATGTCTGACCACAGGCGGTGTCATTGTCGATGCAGATGATGTGGTAGAGCGGGCAATCAATCTTGTGAAAGGAGAGTAGAATCAATGGAAAAAGTATACAGCAGACCTGAAAGCCTTGATATAACAAATAATAAATTCTGTCCCGGCTGCATGCACAGTACATTCATCAAAATATGCATGCAGGTAATTGATGAGCTGGGCATTGCGGACAGGGCCGTGGTCGTTCAGCCCATTGGATGTGCCAATAACAGTTCCCCCTGTATTGCAATCGACCAGGGGTGCGCACTCCACGGCCGCGCTCCTGCCTATGCCACCGGATTAAAACGCTGTAATCCGGACAGCATCGTACTTACATACCAGGGAGACGGGGACTTAAGCTCCATCGGATTTGCGGAGGTGATGCATGCTGCCAACAGGGGAGAGAATATCTGTGTGTTCTATGTGAACAACTGCAATTATGGAATGACGGGAGGCCAGATGTCGCCCACCACCCTGATTGGACAAAAGACCACCACCTGCGTGGAGGGACGAAGAGCGGATTTAACAGGATATCCCATGCATATGGCAGAACTGATGGCGACCTTAAAAGGGGTGGTGTACTCAGGCCGTTTTGCCCTGGATACGCCGGCCAATATACGAAAGGCCAAGGCAGCCCTCTATAAGGCGTTCCAAAACCAGATGGACAACAAAGGATTTTCTTTCGTGGAGATGTTAAGCAACTGTCCCACCAACTGGGGACTGTCACCCCTTGAAAGCGTGAAGATGCTTCAGGAGAAGGTTATGAAGGAATTTCCGTTGGGTATTTATAAGGACAGCGAAGAGGAGGAGGCAGAATGATAAACCGATTAATGATAGCTGGCTTTGGCGGCCAGGGTGTTATGATGATAGGAAAGCTGATTGGCGAGTGCGCCATGGAACAGGGGCTGAACGCCACCTTTTTCCCATCCTATGGGGCGGAGCAAAGGGGAGGAACCGCCAACTGTACTGTAATTCAGTCTGACAGGATGATTGGTTCCCCTACTTCCAACAAACTGGATGTGCTGTGCGCCCTGAACCAGCCCTCCATGGTGGATTTCCTGCCCAGGCTCAGGCCGGGCGGAACGCTGCTGGTGAACAGCTCCATTGTGGACACGTCCCATGTGGACCGGGATGATATACAGATAGTGAAGGTGGATATCGACAACATGGCTTATGAACTGGGAAACCGGAAGGTGGCCAATGTCATCATGTTCGCCGCGTACATGGCCCTGACCAACACGATTCCCACAGATAAGGCGGAGGAGATTGCCATGTATAAGCTGGGCAGGAAACCGGAGCTGATTGAACTGAACCGCAGGGCATTCAGGGCAGGAATTGATGTGATTGAGAAATTAAAGGAGGCAGGTGCGTGCCGATGAACCGGTATCTGGAACAATATAAGGCAAAACAGTGTACGGTGGACGACGCCCTGGCTGCCATCAGGGACGGAGACTTTGTGGCCACCAGCGGAGGTGTGAACGCGCCGCTGCTATTCTATAAGAATCTCCACCGGATTGCGCCCAGGCTCAGGGACGGCGTTGACTTTTTTTACGGAACCACATATAAAAAAGGAGATTTTGAATTCCTGGACAGCGGGGAATGCAAGGAGAAGATACACACTCTGTCCGGCTTTGTGCTCTCCGGGGATGAGCGGGAATATATACGCCAGGGCCATGTGGACTATGTGCCAACCCACTACCACAGCCAGGGAAGCAAGATGATTCAGGCCAGGGGCGGTCTGGACGTATATGTGGCGGCGGTGTGTCCCATGGATGAGAGGACAGGGTATTTCCGTACGTCCCTGTCCAATGTAAATGAAACAGATTTCCGCAATGCCGCGAAGAAGATTTACCTGGAAGTAGTCCCCAGCCTTCCTGTTATCTATGGAAATAACGAAATCCACATCAGCGAGGTGGAGGGAATCTATGAGTATGACCATCCCCTCGAAACCATGGATCCCCTTCCCTTCGGAGAGGTGGAGAAACAGATTGGCCAATATGTGGCGGAGCTGGTGGAAGACGGCTCCACCATACAGCTGGGAATCGGCGCAATCCCGGATGCAGTGGCCCACGCCTTCCTGGACAAGAAAGACCTGGGAGTCCACACGGAGATGATTACAAACAGCATTTTGGAGCTGGTGGAGGCAGGCGCTGTGAACGGGCGAAAAAAGAGTATTAACCGTGGAATCATCGTGGGCGCCTTCAGCCGCGGCTCCCAGAAGCTCTATGATTTCATGGACCACAATCCCTGTGTAGCCATGAATCCATGCAGCTATGTGAACAATCCCCATGTAATTGCCCAGAACTATAAGATGGTTTCTGTCAATACAGCCATGGGAATTGATTTGCTGGGCCAGGTATCCTCCGAGAGCATAGGTCCCATGCAGTACAGCGGAAGCGGAGGCCAGGTGGATACGGTAACAGGCGCCATTCATGCCACAGGCGGCAAGTCCATCATTGCCCTGGCATCCACCGCAAAAAACGGAACGCTGTCAAAGATATGCCTTTCCCATGCGCCGGGCACAGCCGTGACCCTGTCCAGAAATGATGTGGATTATGTTGCAACGGAATACGGCATTGTCCGCCTGAGCGGCAGGACGGTAAGGGAACGTGCAAAGCTTCTAATCAGCATAGCTCATCCCGGATTCAGGGATGAACTGACGGTCCAGGCAAAGTCCATGGGATTCCTTCTGCAGTTTATTGCGCAATGTATGGTATATGTGAATGGTAATATGAATGGTGATGATGCAAAAGGAGCTGTCCTGGTCAGACGGCTCCTTTTGGTATGTCCGCGCGCCCGGCGGCGCAAGTCTTGATTTGCTGCATGGAATATTTGCTGCATGGAATATTTGCTGCATGGAATATTGGCTTACAGTATATTGGCCTACATGGGATTGAATGTGAAATTACTTTCAAGCAAAGGCAGATAGTAGTATGAGATTTCATAAAATTTTATCCCCATGGGCATTTTATCACCCATCTGAAGGTCAGCGTATTTCTCATCACTGGTTACAATATGATACGCTGCCACCTCAATATTTTCAAGTTCACCCTGAATGATCGGAATGTAGCATACACCAGTTTTCAGTCCGTTGCCCATGCGGAACGATATACAGTCGCTTTCTATTTTTATTCCGGCCTTACATTCCGTTTTACCTTTTTTTGGTAAGGGGAGTAAACGCCCGGCAAATGCAGCGACCTCCCCAGAGGCTGCTTTTGACAGATTTCCTCCTTCCTTATATACTGGTATACTGCTGGATAGCACGTTATCTAAAATAGAGCCAAGGCTGTGCGCTAATGTGAATTTTACTAATACTTCATGATTCTGGTCCATCCCTGCGGGGGTATCCGGGGAATATTGCCACAAGCCATCCGGAGAAAAATAGTTGCCGTTACAAGGCAGTTCCCTTCTGTTGCAGAGATACATATATTCTGCAAATGTCATCTTTCGATATAATAGATTCGATGTGAGAAATGATGCGGTATCCTGAGCTTTGAATGAACTTTGGAACTGTCCTATTTTGCTGGAAAACAGAGCATCGGGCGCGGGCAGCGAAATACGTTCGCATCTGTCATTGTATATGCTTACATATGTATTCAGATCATACACATCATGAGCATGCTTGGAAAGCTGCAAATCCAGTGCTTTTCTGAGAACAACCACTGGGGGCGTTTCCGGAATAGTAAGCCTGTATTTCTGGGCGGGATTTACACATTCCAGAATTCGCTTCAAAATACCATTTTGAGCTGATAAATCTTGTATCTCGTTCGTTGTATCGGCAAGTGTCTCAAAACATGTCCTCAATTTATTCTCATCGAAAATATGAACATATTCGCGGTTGCCGTTTTCATCAATCTGATATAACATAATACTTCCTCCTGGTTATTTTAATTTTATTTCTGCAGATCTGCTGTTTCCAGGATATAATAAAAGATGCGGTTTTTCCGAAGATTGGCATAATTGGTATGTTTTCTGGCATAGATATAACCCCGGTGTCCCTGCTTCAGATAAACCAGCTATGGGATGGCAGAAGAATGGGCATGGGGGCTGACGCAGCTCTCGCGCTCCACCATATGGTATGGAAGTACGATTTTCATAGGAAGATGATGTCCTCCTTCAATCCTGTCGATCAGGATTTTTGCGGTCATCCGTCCCATTTCAGCAAGGGGAAGATGAATGGTAGTCAGCGTCGTGTCTAAGTATTGCCCCACATTGATATCGTCCATGCTGATAATGGATATATCTCCGGGGACAGACAGTCCGAATTCCCTGATTGCGCGCATGGCTCCGATAGCTATAACATCATTGGAGCATAAGCATGCCGTGGGGCTTAATCCGGATTTCAGCAGTTCACCTGCCCCCCGATATCCGCCTTCCATGGAAATGGGGACAAGTTTCACACAGGATTCACGGCAGGGAATGCCATGCTCCTTCAGGGACGCGCAGTACCCCAGGAAAGGAATGCTATATCCGCGGCCGCCTATATAGGCAATTTGCCTGTGGCCTGACAGGATCAGGCGGTCTGCTGCATCGGAGGCAGCCCACTGTCCGTCGCAGACAATCTGGTCCAGGCCGGCGTCCAGATATTCAAAGCCCGTGTAGATGATATGCCGGGGAGTCTGTTGGGAAAGATGGCGAAGGCATTGCCCGGTGGAATCCGTGCCTCCAAGGCTGCTGCCGATGATGGCGATTCCGTCCACATTGGAATTTGCCATCATGTCAAAAGCCGGGGGAAGGAGGCCGTCAAGGGAAGACAGGCTGTATTTCAAGCTGTAATCATGTACGCGTGCTTCCTCCTCCATGCCTTTCACCAGGACGGCGCGCGCCAGGCCGCTGCCAATGTCGGCGGCCTGGGCAAACAGGCATGCCATGGAGCGGCAGGTGTTTCCATTCCCGGGGACGGAATGCATTTTTAAATTACGTGCATGGGCATTGGGGGTATAGCCGGTTCTCTGCGCGATTTCCAGTATTCTGTTCCGGACTTCCTTGCCTGCGGGGGACTTTCCGCTTTTATTGAGTACACGGGAGACCGTGGATACGGAAACTCTGGCTTCGGCAGCGATTTCTTTTAGCGTCATAGAATCTGCCTCCCGCTCTCCTTGTCTGTCAACCGTGGTGTACGTTTAATCATAATAACCTCCAGGAACTTAAAAAACGCCGGAAGAAGCAGACTGTTTCAACAGTCCGGTGCGTCTTCGTGGCGTTTTATCCATTTTATTTTAATATTGCTGCGTTCATTTTAAATTGTAAACAGACTTCTCTTGGAGAAGGACATGGTCTTCGTGACAATGATTGATTTAAGTATATAGAGCCGTATTTCATTTGTCAATGGAAAGACAGTGGTTTGTATTTCTTATTTTCATCCTTATTTTCTGTTTTTTCTTGAAATAAGCGTTATAATCGCTTACAATATGCATTATAGTAATATGGATATAGTTCCAAGGATAAAACCTTAGGTATTTATAATATATAACGCACTGGACTGACAAGCGCGGGCTGTCATTGAAGAGGGAGAAACCATATGAAGTCCAAGAGGATTGTACCTATATTGAGCGCGGTTGTCC
>JAJQEA010000315.1 GCA_021201905.1 Clostridia bacterium | reverse complement strand
TCCCTGTCGAGCCCTTGCGTCGAGAAGCGTAGCCGGGGCTGCTGGTTTCGGAGGAGGTCCGGAGACGCGCTGTGGCTCTGCAGATTGCAATGGAGGCAATGCGGATACCAACAGCGGAGGTCTTGATACAGGTGGAGGCAGCGCAGATACCAACGGCGGAGGCACCAATACCAACGGGGGCAGCCCTGACACCGGCGGAGGAAATGCCGATACCGGCAATACTGGTCAAGACATAACGGGAAATACCTCTGGTTCATCCGGCAGCGGTTCAGACCTGCCGGGGAGCGGTTCGTCCCAGGGCAGCGGCGGACAGGAAGGAGGATTATCCAAGGATGAGGGCGCGGACAGTGAGGGAAATACTGAGGCCGGGGATGCAGCAGGAACACCGGAAGAAAAGCCGGAAGATACAGCCCCAGGAGATAATCCTGACCAGGGTTTGCCGTCTGAAAGTGAAAGCGGAACGGGAGGTAGGGGCAGCAGACCCAAAACGGAACCCGAAAGCCTTGAGGATGAAAAGGACGAAAATCCGGACTTTGATATTGAATACATTTCGCAGCAAAAGATAGAGAATCCGGAAACTCTTTTCTGTGAAGGACAGACCGGTATGGTCATATGCTCTTTAGAGAATGATACGTTTATTGAGGCGGCGGAATACGCGGGTTATGTGATGGCGGACAGCTGCGTCACGGTAATGCTGGATGATATGGAGGAGATGGAACTTCCGGCCCATGATGGGCAGGTATGCCTGCCGGAATGTCCGGAAGATATAAAGTCCCCATGGGATGACAACGCTCTTTTTACGGCGGAGTTTGCCGGATGGTCATTGGAACCGGGGGCAGATCCGACGGAAGCACTGGCTCCCGGAATATTTATGGATACAGGGGAGG
Source organism: Clostridia bacterium (assembly GCA_021201905.1). GTDB lineage: Bacteria > Bacillota > Clostridia > Lachnospirales > Lachnospiraceae > Enterocloster. Next base: position 25,084 of record JAJQEA010000315.1, on the reverse strand, counting down.
AGGAGTATCTGAACCTGTATTCTGTATGGAAGACCATTGGAACATATCAGATGAGTGTCAAGGCAGAGCGGCAGGGGGAGACTGCAATCTATTCCCTGATTGATAAGGAAACGGGAGAAACGGTTAAAAGCCTGGACGGCTATGCCTTTTCGTATCAATGGCAGTATTCCGCACAAAGCGCGGATACCCGGGAAGATAAGTGTGTATATGACGAAAATGGAAATCTGACTGAAAATCATGGAGACGGAGATGACAGTCTCTGGGAAGATATTGCAGGAGAGAATTCCCCGGTATATAATCGTTCCGTGGAAGCAGGGGATATCGCAATGCGGTTCCGCTGTGCGGTGACGCCGCAGAAGATGACCAGAAGCATGACAGCAGCCAGTCCTGATACATTGTATTCGGAGCCAACAAACGGCGTGGCTGCGCTCCAAACGGTTTATGTGGCTCAGACAAGCGGAGATGACAGCAATTCCGGTATAGAAGATGCCCCTGTTAAAACCCTGGAGGCCGCAGCAGAAAAATTAAAATCCAGGGATGATGGAGGAACAGCAGACAGTAATCAGATTATTTTAATGGAAGATTATGACTGCAGCCCTGCCTCTGGTGTAAACATTGATTTTCTGAAGAATGCTCCGGTTCCGGTGACAATTAAAGGAAGCGATCCAACAATTAAATTGTCGAGTACGTATATTAAAGACGGGTGTGGTTTTCTGTTGTATGAGGATGTCGCATTTGAGTCACTGACAATTAGTTATATAGACCATATATATGGGAAGGGCTATAATATAAGCATTAAAGACCAGGTTTCATGCAGGGGTTTGTATTTGTACGGAGCATCAAGCGACGGGAATGGGACTCCGCCGGTAAAGCCGGGCAAAATTGAAGTCCACAGCGGAAATATTGCCAGGATAGTCGGATATATACGGAGCAGGCCTTCATTTGAGGCAAATAATCACGAAGCTGTTATTATTGTGGATGGAACTGCGACAGTGGACAGTATTGTAGCAGGAAGCGCCAGCGGGGAGATTAAGAATGGAAATGTAAGCATCTATATCAAAGGAGGAACGGTAAACAGAATAATCGGCGGATGCCAGGGGTTTAGTAATGTGGAGGCGCCATATAGCGGGAAAACGGCAATAAATATTTCCGGCGGGACTGTTACTACGGTCTATGGGGCAGGTTCAGGAAGGGCAACGGGCATCCCAACGTATCAGGGAACTTTGGACATCAATGTGACAGGGGGAAAGGTATCCAATATCTACGGATCCGGATCTGCCGCATATGTGGTGAGCAACGAAAAACCAACAGAGGTAAATATATCCGTATCAGAGGGAACCGTTGATAATATATACGCCGCAGGAGTAAGCGGGGACGCAGGAGTAGATGGCGGCAACGATGACAAAGGAACCCCGGCATCTGATTTCGGAAGTTTAACCGGAAAGGCGAACATCACAATAGACAATAATGCTGTCATCACAGGCAATATATATGCAGGGGGCAAAGGATACACGGCAAAGGATTATGGCCAGGGAAACGCATACCTGAATGGAGATGTCAATATCACTGTAAATGGAGGCACAGTTAAAGGCAATATCTATGGCAGCGGAGAGGGCGTCAATGCGGCCGGGTTTGAAAAGTCTGCCCGGGTATGTGAGAATTCAAAGGTTACGGTTGAAATAAAAGAAGGCCTCGTAGAGGGTTATGTTTACGGAGGAGGAAAGGTAGCGGAGGTTGAGGGCTCAACCAATGTAATTATCAGCGGAGGAACCATTAAAGGAAACGTTTATGGCGGCGGAGAGGCCGGGCTGACGGATGGGAAAACCATGGTACATATGGCCAACGGTACGGTAAACGGCTCCATATACGGAGGAGCGCTGGGAAAAGTAGGCGACCGGTTTGTCTACGGAGGTTCTACCGTCAATATGACAGGCGGCTGGGTTCGCGGAAATGTTTACGGAGGAAGCGAGCTGAGTGATGACGGTAAAAGCGGGGTACAGGATGAGAAATCCGCGGCCGGGCTTGTATTTGTGAACATGACAGGCGGTACTGTCAGCGGAAAGGTTTTTGGAGGCGGTTTTCAGGGAACTGTCAACGGTTCCACCCATGTCCATATTGGACTGGGAGCCATTGGAAAATGCAACTATTATAAATCCTATGAAGAGGAAAAACCGGTTTTAGATGCATCCAATCTGTCTGTGGGCGGTTCCGTCTACGCGGGCGGTGATTACGGCGGTGACGGTGACCTGGATTATGATACCATAACAGTGAATGGTTTTTCTCATGTTTATATTGATGGAACGGATTACAGCTTTGGCCCCGGAGAGACTGGCGGCAGAAGGATGGATATAGCAGGAGGTGTGTTTGGAAGCGGCGCGTCCTGTGACGCTGGTGATGTGCGTCTGGTAACGCTGGACCATTTTGGCGCCCCGGCTACCGACGGACAGCCGGAACAGGTTACCGGTGCAGTTACCTCAATACAAAGGGCGGACCAGGTCCGCCTGATTGGGACCCATGTCCGGCTGGCCGGTCAGTCTGATGTTGCCAATTCCAATCAGACAGCCCTTTATTCCCTGAACCGGATTGGAGATAAGGGGAATTTCGATAAATTGGGAAAACTGGGAAACGGTTTGGTTTTAGAGGGCGGAAGCACCCTGGTATTGGATTCTGCCTCCAACAGTGTGGCAAATCTGAAAAGCATGGATAAAAAGGAGAGCACTGCGGTAACCCAGGCAATGCTTAAGGATAACCCAAATACTGTGGTGCTTGCCACCGGAACGGTATTCCGCATTTCCAATACATCCCAGGCGGACTCGGAAGAGTATGGAGCCGTTACAGGATATTTTTATATGATTGCGGGTGATACGGCGGAGGCATATGCGTTTGCCAGGGCAAAGACAGAAAAACTTAATACATCAGATGGAGGGTTTGTGGTTCCCGGAGAAACGGATGAACTGGGATACACAAATATAGGCACGTCATACCGCTACTGGAAAGTGGCGGGAGACAATGCCAGCGCCACGCGCCACGTTGTGCTCACCGCCCAGAATTCAGACAGCCAGGTGCCCGGAACGGATGGATTCGCTGTGGCAGAGGGAACCATTGAACTTCCGCCTGTTGACGCCGCAGAGAACATCCGATATGCCATCCAATCCATTACGTTGTCGGACAAAATGACACTGGCGGACGCGGCAATAAACCTGGAGACAGGTGAATGGATTAAATCAGGCGCGGATGTGAATGAGGACCAGGAAAAAACAAAGATAAAGACCACACCTGCATCCACCTTCGGTTTATTGCTGCGGCAGAATACCAGTGATTCAGAACAGGTCTCAATGGTTATCTCAGACAACACATCAGGAAAGGACGGCAGCAATTCAATCATTGGAAAGGATTGGAAATATCACGTCCTGGACCAGGAAAAATCAGGTATTCCGATCATTGAATTTAACCTGACCTATTACAATGACGGAATCCATATAAGCCAGAACCTGGGAACCGTGAGCGTGGTGATGGAACGGTATGCAGGAGATACCCCTGTGGAAGAGATAACCATGAATGTGGAAATTGTCACCAGGGCAAGTGCGCTGTCGGAACAGACAGTTGACCTTTATGCGTCAGAGAGCGGAAGTTATACGGGCAGGATGGTGATTCCGGCAGATTCCAGCAGAAACCTGAGTCTGGCAGGGGTAAAGATACCCGGAGACGGAATTAGCCTGAAAGCTGTGAGTGGTAAATTGGAAAAGTATGAGGTGGCAGTCACTCTCCAGCCGGTCCAGAGCCAGGGGTGGAATACCGCGAATCTTATGAGCGAACCATATGACATAAGCATGTTTAATGAATCGGACGGTGCGGTTTTGCTGGGAACAACGGACAGCCGGTATGAGGCGCCTATCGACTTTGTGCTATACAATAATGGTGATTTTGCCCCAAAGGACACAGATCAAATCATTTTAACACTGTCAGACGGAGATGGGAATCAGGTGCCTGTCACGCTGAATATTCATTGGAAGGAATCCATAGTTTCCTCTGTCCGGATGACACCCGGAAAACAATATGATATCATGAATGATGCAGAGAAGGTGGAGATAACCCGTGAAAGCTCTGTTACGGCCGCATTCACTCTTGGAAGTCAGAATGGGACGATCAGCGCGTCAAGTGTGTGGCTGGAGCTTCAGGACAGCAGCGGAACAAGATGCGCGCTGCCGCCCGGTACAAAGCTCACACTGATGAGCGGAAACAGTTACTATCTCTACACCATAGAGGGGGATGAGCAGGACGGGAAAATTCCTCTGGACCGTTTTACAGAGATGTGGGGGAGTAATAAATTCACAGAAAATATTGCCTCCAAAACCCTTACAGTGATAACTGCATTCGACAAAACAGGCGGACTTGCGCCGGGGGAATACAGTTTACGTTTGCGCAACGATACAGGTGCCGACTCCGTGGGAGGTTATTTTACAGTCAATAATTCAACGGCCGCAATAACACTGGACAGCCAGGAGGGATTGGCCAGAGGGGAGCACCTCATCAGTATTTCCGTGTCTCCCCAGCAGGATACACGTTTATCAGACAGGGCGGCAGTGGTGCTTTCCGCTCCGGAGGGTGAGGATTTTCCTAAGGGGACTGTGTTTATATACGGAGAAAAGCGCTGTTACCCTGTAGACGGAAGGATATATTTGATTTTGGACCAGAAGCAGGAGCATACGGTGGTAATGGATACGACTCATACGGCCGGTCTGCCGCCGGACAATAACCGCATCAGCACACAACTGTTTGGGGCAGGTGTGAACGCCGGTAAAAGTACCATTGCCAGTACAGAATTGTCTTACAACGTGAAAGCCAATCCTGTATACGGCCTCAGTGTGAAAGCAGGAGAAGGAGCAGAACGCGTGGCGGCACCGGGAACAGCGGTTGGATTTACCATAACATATTCCATGGAACATGTCACGCAGAAAGAAACAATCCAGGTGGAAGTCAGGAGGAAGGAAGATGGCGTGTATATTGAGACTGAGGCCTGGGATGTAAGGGGAGATTTGGGGCTGGTCCAGGGAGACGGTATAAAGATAGGGGGAGATGCAGCGGTTACCATTACAGTACCTGCGGATGCCGTGGACGGGACCTACCGCCTTATATTCAGACTGGGAGATCAGATGGCTCTGTATAATATAATTATTCGGAGTTGAAACTGAGACATTACCATATTGTGGAACAACTACAGATGGAGGGAGTGCGCCGCATAGGATTGGACCAGCCATGAAAATGTTGGCCTTTTGCGAACATATGTATACAGATGACGGACTCTACCGTGTGATTTATGAATATTTTGAAACCAGAATCCTTTTTGGGATGTATAGAACAGGTGAACATCTTCCTACTATTACAGAGACGGGGCGTTTTTTCCATATGAGCCCTGCTGCGGTTCAATCCGCTTTGGAACTGCTTGGACGAAAAGGGTATATAAGAATGAACGGAAATCGGACCGCAATTGTTGTTTATGGGGCTGATTCGGATAAGATCAGGGAGCACGCAGCAAAGTATTTTGCACTCAGGGAAGAGGGAATAAAAGATATGATGCATTCGGTTCCATTGCTTATGGGACCGTTGTGGCTGGAGGGATTGAGAAAAGGGACGCGGCAGGACTGGGATAAAATCAGGACCGCGCTTTCCTGCCCCTCCCTGGGCGTCATATCCATCCTGGTAGAGCTTTACAGCCTGACGCTGGGCACACTGAAAAACAAGCTGATTCTGAACCTGTTCTGGGAAGAAATACGGTATTTGCGTTTCCCGTACCTGACAGACAATTTGCTGGAAATTCAGGAAAGACTGAAGCCGGAGGCGTCCAAAGATGAGATAATTGACCGGATGAGACAGATTTTCTTTGGTTCTTATAAAGAAATGATGGAAGATCTGTTTCATTTTATCAGGAAAGAGGGAGGAACGTATTTAACTGACAATGGAAGGATTCCATTCCAATGGAATATTTACCGGAGGAGGCCCCAGATTAAATATTCCTTGGCCGGCCGCATCATATGGGAGGTAGTAAAGGGAACGTATCCGGTAGGAAGCTATCTGCCCTCCTTGCCGCAGATTGCGCAGCGGTATGATGTATCGGTAGCCACGGTAAGACGCACCATGATATTTTTATCATATATGGGAGTTATCCAGTCATTCCATGGAAAGGGGACTCTGGTGGTGATGAGGACGGCAAAACTGAATTTCAGGATGCCGGAGATTCTGGAGGGAATGAGCCTATACCTGGAAAGCCTTCAGCTGCTTGCTTTGACCATCCGTGATATTACACTATATACAATAAAATCCTGCAGCCGGGAGGAGAGGGAAGACCTGGCTGTTACGTTCGATTTGCTCAGGCGGGAAAACAGGGTGCACCTTTGTTTTGAACTGTATTTTAAATGGATTGAGCACCGTTGTCCTCTGGCAATCGTACGTGAATGTTACCGGAAACAGCATGGTTTACTGATATTGGGGTATCCGATTATATTATACCGGATCAGAAACCAGAAACTCCAGATACGGTATACGGGATTTACAGAGGAGATAGGCAGGCTGCTGCGTGAAAACAGATTGGAGGATTTTTCAGAGGCATGGAAGCGTCTTATGGAGCAGGAGGAGCGGGAGGCCCGCAAATTTATGGCAGACGTGAATCCCAAGACATGACGGTGTTTTCTGCCTTATAAAGCATGATGACAGGAGCTGGTTATACCGGCTCCTGTCAGTTGCTTTTGGGTATTGGCTTCCGGCCTGGGATTTTTTGTGGGGATGGGGTAGCGGTGGATTTTACTGGTTTCCCTCCACAATAATCATATCCTCCAGCTCCAATGCGTCTGCGACTCAGCCGGTGAAGCGGCTGTAAAAGTCAAAGACAGTATCGTCGAAATGGATGTGGCTCATGTCGGTTTCGATTTTCTGTATTATGTCATTCCAGGTCCCGGCAGGTATGCGGTTATGTTGGCGGAGGTCAAATTCCGGGAATTCCGATTCCAGGTAGGACAGCAGAAGCTTTGTATAATCTGTCTCATAAATGCGCAGCGGTTCCTGAGCGTATGTACCGTGGCCTCCCGGGCCAGTGTCGGAACCCCGGGGATAAAAGCAGAGATTTACCCTTTCATCCGGAGCCGAAAAACATCTTAATACCATAACCATCCCCCCGTATATCATTGCGTTGCCGTGCGCGGGCCTTTTGTGGCTAAGACCGCAGCCTGAATGTGATAATTAAATTATATCACGCCGGGGGGGAGATTTGATAGTGTGAAAAAACAGGGCGGGATGCAGGATGAAAACAGGGGAGAATGCAGGCGGGGAATGCAGGCTGGTTTGCAAGGTGGATTGACAGGAACTGGGGGCGGCTATAAAATAGAGGGATAGCGATAGTTTATTATAATGTGTGGCTGGGGGAGATAGCAATGGACGGACAGAGAATACGGATTATTAAAAAGAATGATGAATACTCCATGGAATACCAGATAGGGGATGTGTTTTTGGTGGACAGCACCTGGTACGGCGGGGCGAATGTGACCAGTAAGTCGGGAATTCCCCTGTCCCTGGACAGGGAAGAATATAAGCTTGTGAACCGGGAGGATACCGGACATGTGATTGACGCCTATTCCTACAGCCTGGGAGTCATGGACTGCTTCTGCGAGATGGTGTCTGCGGGCCTTAAGACCCTGGCCATAAGCCATCCCTGCGATACCAGGGAGGAACGTGATTCCTACCTGGCGGACGCAGAAAAGCTGTGCAGGAAGTACGGGGTAAAGCTCTATCCTGAGGATGAGGCTTTTATTACGGATTTATTTCCCCAGGAGCTGAATAAGGGGAAGTATAATTACCTCTTTTACCGGACGGACGATGTGTTGGAGCGCTATATGGGGCTTAAGGAACAGCAGAAACGTTTGGTTGTAAACGGCGCCTATACAGGGCAGGAGAGATACAGGATCGCCGTGGAGTTCGGGAGGCTTTTGTCTTACCCGGAGGATGGGATAGAGAGGCTGATTGAGAGGGCAGGCACAGAAGGCTTTGAAAAGGTGTCTGAAGGGATACAAGGGGAAACATATTAGTATGTCTGTGCAAAATAATGACGGTTACCAGGGCTGAGTGATAAGCGCTGTAAACCGTCATTTATTTTGCGATGAATTCCATAATTAAACAATTGCATCTGTATTGTGGGTATAGTGCAGAATGAACTGATAAAATGTATCAATACAGGGCACGGATATCCGGTTCTTTCTGACCGCCAAATATATTTCCCTATGGGCCCGGTCATGTTTTATAGGAATTCATTTGATGGGGAAGTTAGTGAAGAATTCCAGGTCAGGTACAATGGCAATCCCATAATTGATGGATACAAGACCGGCAATGGACATCTCCTCCTCTACCTCACATATGATATTTGGCTTAATGATGCTGGTGCTGAATAAGTTGGAAATCACATTCTGCGTTTCGCTCGCTTTTGAATTATATCCGATAATAGGATATGAAATTAGTTCCTCAATACAGACCTCTTCTTTTACTGACAGGGGGTGCTCAGGCGCTGTAATCAGGATTAGATCCTGATGAAGTACGGGGGTAAATAATATTTCTTCCTCGTTGGGAACAAAGGTGCACAGGGCGAGGTCATAATTCCCCTTTTTCAGATTTTCCACAATGACCCTGGAATTATTCTGTTTCAGGGAAAAGCTGATATTTTTAGAGGTTTCCATTTTTAAGAAATTTGAAAGCAATCTGGGAACAAAATTAGCGCCCAGGATGTAGAGAAAGGCAAAATCAATCATCCCGGAATCATTTCTGGATAATTTTCTTATAGTTTTTTCTCCATTTTCAATTTCATCAAATCCCCTTGTAATATAGGAACTTAATATTTTTCCATATTTAGTGAGTTCCACATTGCGTCCTTTTTTTGAAACAGGGGTACGCCCAAATCTTTTTCAAGGGCTGATATGGCATGACTTAAACTGGGCTGGGATATGTATAATAGTTCTGCAGCCTGGGAGTAGTGCTGCAGTTGAGCTAATACTTTAAAGTAATACAGTGTATTCAGATTCATGACTAACCTCCTGATTTATCTGTTTAGAAGATATATAGAAACAAATTTTTCATATCTCAGAAAAATCCATAGATTGTATCTATAGATTGCGGGATAAATATGCATTTGTGCGAATAAATAAAGGAAGATATAATTAAATCATGAAAAAACTATATTACATCAAAAGATTATAGATTATTTTGCTGAAATTTACAAGAAAATAAATCAATTTATTCTTGGAAATATCTGGAAGAAAAAGCAATGAACCGGTTTATGCATAATAAATAAAAAAGGGGTATATGCAAATGGGAGACAATTATAATCCTTATAATGAGGTATTGGAAATTGTGCGTCAAGCCGCGGATTTGTTGGGATATGCGCCAAAGGAATACGAGGCAATCAAATATCCGGAAAGAGAGCTTAAGGTTTCCATACCTGTGGAGATGGATGATGGTTCTGTGCGTGTATTTGAGGGGTTCCGGATACAGCATTCAACTTCCAGAGGGCCTGCAAAGGGAGGTATACGTTATCATGAAGGTGTGAATCAGAATGAGGTTAAGGCCCTGGCAGCCTGGATGACGTTTAAAGCGGCTGTTGTAGGCATTCCGTACGGGGGCGGAAAAGGCGGTGTGGTGGTTGACCCATCCAAACTTTCGGAGAGGGAGCTGAGGTGTCTCACAAGACGGTTTACCGCCATGATATCACCCATCATAGGACCAGACCAGGATATTCCTGCTCCGGATGTGGGAACCAACGCAAAGGTGATGGGATGGATGATGGATACCTACAGCATGCTGAAAGGCCATTGTGTTCCGGGGTGGTAACAGGTAAACCATTGGAGATAGGAGGAGCGTTAGGCCGCAAGGATGCCACGGGAAGAGGTGTTATGTTCACTGCCCTGAATGTACTGGAGGTCTTGAGAATAGGCAGGGAGGAAGCTACGGTTGCGGTCCAGGGTTTTGGAAATGTGGGGGAAACCACGGCAAGGCTTCTTCACCAGTCTGGAATAAAAGTGATTGCGGCCAGCGACGTCAGCGGTGGTCTGTATAAACAGGAAGGATTGGACATTCCGGATATCTGCAGATACGTCACAACAGGAGAAAACCGCCTTTTAAAGGATTACAGGGCGGATGGGGTGGTACATATATCAAACAGGGAGTTACTGGGACTGGACGTAACCATCCTGATTCCCGCAGCTTTGGAGAATCAGATTAACAAGGACAATGCGGATGAAGTAAAGGCCAGGATTGTATTGGAGGCCGCCAATGGTCCCACTACCAATGAGGCAGATAAGATATTATTTAAGAAAAATATCGTGGTAATCCCGGATATATTGGCCAATGCAGGAGGCGTTATCGTGTCTTATTTTGAATGGGTCCAGAATATCCAGGAAGTAATGTGGAGTGAAGAAAAGATTAATCGGAAATTGGAAGAGATAATGGGTAATGCGTTTTTGAGCGTTTGGGATACGGCAACGGGACGGAAGATTTCCCCTCGCATGGCAGCATATCTGATTGCGGTAAAACGGGTTGTGGAGGCAAAAAAAATCAGAGGGATCTGGCCATAGGAACGGCAAAGGCGCAAAAACGATAATGAGTTTTTGCGCCCCTTTTATTATAAAATAAATAGACTCAGGAGGATTACTACGATGATGAATGCATGTGAACCAGCAGAACGGTTAAAAAAAGTACAGTTTTCCCCGGTAAGAAAGGTTTTGGAAAAGGCGAATAAGATGGCGGCCGAAGGAAGGAAAATCATTCATATGGAGGTTGGAGAACCTGATTTCGATACGCCGCAGCCCATTGTGTCCGCAGCTGTGGATGCGCTGGACAGAAGGAAGATGACCCATTATGCGCCCAACAGGGGAACTTTAAAACTGAGAAAGTCCATTGCATCCATGCTAAAGGCGGAATATCAGGTAGAGGTGGACCCGGAGGATGAGATACTGGTGACAGTAGGGGCGGCAGAAGCTATCTTTGATGTTATTTTTTCTTTGGTCGATGCAACCGACGAGGTTATTATCCTTACCCCTGCCTACATGAACTACGAGAATTGTATCCATATGGCCGGAGCTAAGTGTGTGAAGGTGGCATTGGAGGAAAAGGATGGATTCCAGATTAACCGGGAACATCTGGAGGCAGCCATCACAGAGAAGACAAGGATGCTGGTGGTGACGAATCCCAACAATCCCACAGGGACTGTACTTACAAGGGAAAGCTTGACAATCATTGCGGATTTAGCTAAAGAGCATGAATTTGTTGTATTGGCTGATGAAATTTATTCCAGGCTGTCTTATGGAAATAAAAAGTTTTGTTCAATTTTATCCCTGGATGGAATGAGAGACAGGGCCATCATGGTAAATGGGTTTTCAAAGGTATTTGCCATGACCGGATGGAGGGTCGGATTTGTTGCCTGCCACCGCAAATTCATCCCCGCTGTGCTGAAGGTCCATCAGTATGCAACTACCTGTATACCCGGCTTTATCCAGGAGGGATTGGCTGAGGGAATGGAGACAGAGGAATGTACAAGTGCAGTGGAATATATGACAGGCCGATTTGAGGAGAGGAGGGATTTCGTCGTATCTGAACTGGATAAGATACAGAAGCTAAGTTATGTTGATTCCATGGGGGCTTTTTATTTCTTTATCAATGTATCTAAAACAGGAATGGATGGAAATGAGTTTGCGGATAAGCTTTTGGAAAAAAAGGGGGTGGCACTGGTACCGGGACAAGCCTTTGGCGAAACCTATGGTGATTTTGTAAGGTTGTCCTACGGAAGAGGAATGGATGTATTAGCGGAGGGAATGGCACTGATAAATGAGTTCATCGAGGAACTATAGGAAATGTAAATACAAATAAAAGGAGGAAACTGGGAATGAGAAAAAGAATCTTAAGCGTACTGACAGCGGCAGCCATTGTGGTTTCGTTTACCGGATGTACCCCCAGGGTACAACTGGAAATTCTTCTGAAAATAAGGAAACACAGGATTCTCAGACAAAGACAGAGGAGGAAAAAACCATTAAAATAGGGGCGGTTTATCCTTTAACGGGTACAAGTGCTGAGACAGGAAACCAGACAATCAATACACTGAAAGCCATGGCAGAGCTTATCAATAACGAATATGATATTGATTATCCCTTTGCCAAAACCCAGGGACTTCCCAATCTGGGCAATGCAAAAATAGAAATTATAGCAGCAGACAGCCAGGGAAATCCGGAGGTGGGAGCCACAGAGGCTGAGCGCCTGATAACAGAAGAAAATGTAACAGGATTAATTGGATGTGATGCCAGCGGAGTCACTAAGACAGCCAGCGCTGTGGCTGAAAAATACGGTATTCCGTTCATCAATGCAGAGTCTTCGTCGCCCACTCTTACGGAACGCGGGTTGAAATATTTTTTCCGTACAGGACCTACGGATGCCACGTTTGTGGAAGATACGTTTAACTATATGGACCTCTACAGGCAGGAGGCGGGCTTTGAGACGGTGGCAATTATAGCGGATGAGGCCGAGGCAGGTGTTAATTTCAAGGAGTTGTGCGAAGCAGCAGCTGAGAATCACGGTTACAATATAGTTCAGTCCATCACATATCCGGGCAATCCCACAGGACTTACGTCCGAAGTGCTTAAACTGAAGGATGCGAAACCGGATGTGGTGCTGATTTATGCATTGACCGCAGAGGCCATCCTGTATACCAATACCTGCAAAGATTTGGATTTCAGCCCCAAAGCTACCTTCACAGCAAGGGGAGGATTTGTGGCCACGGAGTATTTTGACACCTGCGGCAAAGATGTGGATTACATTTTTACGGCAAATGCCTGGAGTATGGACTTGGCTAATACAAAGCCATACCTGACAGAGATCAATAATCTGGCAAAAAAAATTCTCTAATCATGATATGACGGGAAATACAGCCCGCGCAGCCCAGGGTTTCCTTATTTTTGCGGACGCAATCAACCGTGCAGGAAGCACAGATGCAGATGCAGTTGTGAAGGCATTGGAAGAGACTGATATGAATGAGGAATATCTGATTGTACCATGGACCGGAGTAACCTTTGATGAAAGCCACCAAAATACCCAGGCAACAGGTATCATCACCCAGATTCAGAATCAGGCATATGTGACAGTATATCCGGATTCTGCAAGGAGTGCCGAATCCATAATTCCGGTGCCGTCATGGAGTGAACGAAATTAGCGGAAAGGCAGGTGCGGTCTATGACATTGCTGTTGCAGGTCCTGTTAGAGGGGATATTTACGGGGATGATCATTGCCTTAATAGCAATGGGAGTTTCGCTTATTTGGGGCGTTATGTATATTGTTAACTTTGCTCATGGGGAAATACTGATGCTTGGTATGTTTATATCATATTATTTCAGCGTTAAATCAGGACTGGACCCACTTATCTGTCTTCCCATTGCAGCGGTGGTAATGTATTGCTTTGGAATCGTTTTTTACAAGGTGCTTATAAAGCGTGTCATGAACGCACCTATGTTAAGCCAGCTACTGCTCACGTATGCCCTCAGCATTGTTCTTGTCAATGTTGCTCAGATAGCGTTTGGTTCTGATTTTAAGACAGTGCAAAACCAGGTATTTACAGGCTCATTTTCGGCAGGAGGCTTAATCATATCCTATTCAAAACTGGTTCCTTTTATTATTTGTATAGCTACTGCTGTTACCCTGTATTACATTTTGAACAGGACACGGTTGGGAAGGGCCATTAAGGCGACTGCCTTAAATAAAGATGCGGCAGCGCTGGTGGGAATCAATCCGGAAAAGGCATACATGCGCTGTGTGGGAATTGCCACGGCCACAGCCGGAATTGGGGGAGTGGCATTGTCCTATTACTTTTATGTGTATCCAAGCGTTGGTTCTGTATTCATTAACTTTGGCTTTGTAGCATGTTGTATCGGGGGCATGGGTAGTATACCCGGAGCTGTAATTGGCGGTGTTCTGATGGGAATTATGGATACGGTAGTGGGGACATATACCAATGCAGCGCTTAAATACCTGGCAGTGTTTGCCCTGTTTCTGCTTGTAGTTTATAAAAGGCCCAAGGGCCTGTTTGGGTGGTGATGCTTATGAAAATTGGAAAACGAATGAGAGAGGCCTTGCTTATCAGCCATATAAAGCCGTGGCATCTTATACTCACGGTTCTGATTATAGTTGCGTATCCTCATGTATTCACCAAAAGTTTTCAGCAGAATTTGGGAATTCTGATTCTTATGTGGGCATGTCTTGGGTCTGCCTGGAATATATTCGGCGGATATACAGGACAGGTATCCCTTGGTCAGGCCATGTTCTTTGGGGTGGGGGCATATGGAGCAGTACTTCCCTTCTATTATTGGAATGTTACACCGTGGATTGGCATGTTGATTGGGATGTTTTTCGCAACGCTTCTTGCGCTGTTGGTGGCTCTTCCTATTTTTAAATTAAGCGCACAATATTTTGCGATTGCCACCATGGCGCTGGGAGAGACTGTACGTATTATAGCAGTGAATCTTCCTTTTACAAAAGGAATGATGGGGATCGATTTTCTCAATATGAAGATGAACCCCTGGTATTCCCTGCAATTCAGGGGAAAACTGCACTATTATTACTTTTTTGGAATCATACTGATGATGGTGATATCCATCATGATATATATTAACAGCTCAAGAATCGGATATTACTTCAGAACAATCAAAGCAAATCAGACAGCGGCGGAAAGCGTAGGCATCAATGCCAGAAAATATAAGACCATTGCCCTGGTAATCAGCGCATGCATCGCTTCTCTGTGCGGCTCGTTCTACGCCATGTACCAGACCTACATTGACCCAAGCACTGTGTTTATAAATACCCTTTCAACTAAAATGATTATTATGGCGGTAATTGGAGGCGTTGGAACCATATATGGTCCTGTTATTGGCGCTGCACTTATTGTACCTTTGGGAGAATATACCAGGGCTACCATTGGAGCCACCATATCAGGAATTGACCTGGTCCTGTATGGCGTCTTAATCATACTAACCATTTTGTACCAGCCTCAAGGAGTTTTGAAGTTATCAGGAAATCTGATTGACAAAGTCAGGAAGATGACGGCGGGCAGCTCCAATGGATTCGTGAAAGGCCTCACCAAGCGGAGATGATATGTATTGCACATAAGTAGCCAAAGTATGGCGAATAAGTGCTCATAACGAATAAAAAGGGAGGACAGCACATGAGTATATTGGAGGTAACAGGTCTGACGAAAAAGTTCGGAGGTTTGACGGCAGTATCAGATGTGACATTTGATATAAAAGAAGGACAGGTATATGGAGTGGTGGGACCTAACGGGGCGGGAAAGACTACCATGTTCAATCTTATCAGTGGTATTTATCCGGCTACAACCGGGAGCATATTGTTTAATGGAGAGGATGTGACATGCCTGCCGCCATACGAAAGAGCAAAAAAGGGGATTGGCAGGACGTTTCAGATTCCCATGTCCATGGATTCCATGACTGTACTTGATAACGCTACGGTGGGCGCCATGCTTCATATTCCCGGAACAATGGAGGCCAAGGAATATGCAGATATGATACTTGAATTCGTAGGGCTGGGAAGTAAGAAGGACCAGCTCGCTGGTTCTCTGAGCGTTATTCAAAAGAAACGACTGGAAATTGCAAGGGCACTCAGTACAAAACCGAAACTCCTGCTTTTAGATGAATGTATGGCAGGTCTCAATGGAGCGGAACGTGAAGCTGCCATAGACTTGGTAAAAAGGATAAATAAAAGGGGCATCTCCATCCTGGCAATTGAACATGTGATGCCGGTGGTAATGGGAATCTGCGAGCGGGTCCTGGTATTGCAGTATGGACAGCGGATTGCAGAAGGGACACCGGAGGAGATTACAAAGGATGAAAAGGTGATTGCTGCTTATCTGGGGGAATGATTATGCTGGAAGTGAAAAACTTGAAATTTGGATACAGTGCGATGATGCCAGTCCTGAATGATATATCCTTCCAGGCCGGAAATCAGGAGATTGTTGCCATCCTGGGTTCAAATGGGGCCGGGAAAACCACAACATTAAAAACAGTTTCCGGTTTATTAAAGCCCTGGGAAGGCTCCATAACATACAATGGGGAAGATATCACAGGCATGCCCGCATACGAAGTCTTAAAAAAAGGAATATCCCTTGTGCCGGAAGGCAGAATGCTGTTCGGAAAATTAACTGTTTATGAGAATCTGTCCATGGGGGCATATACAAGAAAAAATCAGGATGAAATAAAAAAGACTCTGGATATGGTCTATGAGTTGTTTCCAAGGGTCAGGGAACGTGCCGAACAAAAGGCGGAGACCCTGTCAGGGGGAGAGCAGCAGATGGTGGCTATTGCAAGAGGGCTTATGTCAAAACCGTCCCTGCTTATATTGGACGAGCCGTCCCTGGGGCTTATGCCAAAGCTGGTAAAAGAGGTGTTGCAGTTTGTGAAAACAATCCGGGAGACTGGCATCTCCGTACTGATTGTAGAACAAAATGTCAACGAAACCCTTGCAATCGCAGACCGGGCATATGTTATACAGGATGGCAGTACGGTGATATCAGGGGCTCCGGGGGAATTAAAAGATAACGATGAAATACGCAGAATATATCTTGGAATGTAGGAGGAGCTATGGGAGAAATGCCATTAGGAATCCGGTCCCTTCTGGGACCGATTACCGATTTAAAACCAGAGGATCGAATTCTCATTGTCACGGATACGGACAAATTTCCGATAGGAAAGGAACTGTTTGACTGGGCTGCTATGACGAATGAGACGTCAATGGCTGTGATGAAGCCAAGAGCGTCCCATGGAGATGAGCCTACGGTGGAGATAGCGGCAGCCATGGAGACGGCCAATGTAATCTTTGCGGCCACATCCATGTCCATGTTCCATTCCCAGGCCAGGCGCCGGGTGGTACAGAACGGACACTGCCGGTATGTGAACCTGGTTGATTATATACCATCCATGTTCCATGAAGGAGGGCTTACAGCAGATTTTTTGGAGATAACGGAGATATTAAACCGCATTGCTCCTCATTTCAGAGGACAAAAACTGGAGCTTACGTCACCTGGAGGAACAAACCTGGTATGCAGTGTGGAGGGAAGGGAGCCTGTGATTGATTACGGAAGGAGTATCCGTCCAGGCCAGTCATCATCGCCTCCTAATGCTGAAATTGCTCTGGGGCCGGTAGAGGGAACAGCCCAGGGAGTATTGGTGATTGACGGAAGCATTCCGCATCCCAGCCTGAACATGATACGGGAACCCATTACCATGCAGGTGGAGGATGGGCAGATTGTAATGATTTCAGGAGGGGACGAGGCCGGTACGGTGAGACGCATTCTGGAACAGTATAAGGATAACCGTGTCTATAATATCGGGGAAGTGGGGCTTCCTGTGAATCGGGAAAATAAAATCTGCGGACGTATGCTGGCGGATGAAGGGGCCTATGGGACCGTACATATCGGAATTGGAAACAACCTGTCATTTGGAGGCAATGTGGAGGCTCCCCTGCATATGGATATGGTTATCAGAGATATCACCTTGAAAATTGATGGTAGAGTCATATCGCAAAACGGGATATTACAGGTATAAAACAGACGTCGGAGTGTGCGGACAGAGGGAGAATTTAACCAATTTGCTCCTGCATGAGTAATCAAAAGAAAGGGAAAACATATGAATACAGAATTTATAAAGGGTATCATTGTACCTATATTGACACCGGTAGATGAAGATGAAGTGATTGATGAAGGAAAAATGAGAAAGCAGGTGGATTTTGTTATTGATGGAGGTGTTTCAGGTATCCTGGCCTTTGGAAGCAATGGCGAATTCTATATGGCGGAAGAGGACGAGATGATGAGGGCCTTGAAAATCATGCTGGATCAGGCTTCCGGCAGAGTACCGGTGTATATGGGAATCGGCGCAATCAGCACTAAGAAATGTATACGCATTGCAAAAGCGGCGGCGGCAGCTGGCGCAGACGGCATATCGGTCCTCCAGCCCATGTTTCTGAAGCCAACAGAGGAGGAGCTGTATCTGCATTTTAAGCGCATTGCAGATGCAGTGCCGGATACCCCTATGCTGTTATATAATAATCCGGGTCGTACCGGTTATACCCTGAGTGCTAACCTGGTGGAACGGCTGGCCAGGGAGGTGTCTAATATTGTAGGCATGAAGGACTCCTCTGGTGATATGACCCAGACGGAGGAATTCATAAGAAGAACCTCCGACATAGGCTTTAAGGTTTTTGGAGGAAAGGATACCCTGATTTTTGGGGCAATGGTCCATGGGGCTGCAGGATGCGTGGCAACAACTGCAAACTTTATACCGGAATTAGTAACGAGTATTTATAATCTTTATATGAAAGGAGATTTAGACGGAGCAAGGAAAGCGCAGTTTAAGCTGAATCCTATCAGATTATCTATGGATAAGGCCAGTTTCCCAGTGGCTACCAAAGATTTGGCAAATATGCTGGGGCTGGATGTTGAAAAACCCTACACACCAAATCTGCCTGGGCACAAGCAGGCAATCGAAGCCATGGAACAGCAGATGCGCGCAGCGGGTTATATAGAATAGAGGGCGAGACAAAATGATGAAAGTTGGATTTATCGGTCTGGGTATCATGGGATACCATATGGCGTGTAATTTGAGCAAAGGCGGATACCAGGTTTATGTTTATGATATTATGCCGGAGGCTGTGAAAAGGGCAGAAAAGTCAGGATGTATCGGATGCGCCAGCATTAAGGAGGTGGCCGGACAGTGTAACGAAATTATAACAATGCTGCCCAATGGCCCCCATGTGAAGTCGGTTGTTTTAGGAGATGGTGGAATCGCGGAATTTGGCAGCCGCGGGACATTCATCATTGACATGAGCTCCATTGCTCCAGGGGATTGCAGGGAAATCGCAGAAAGACTGAACCATAAGGGAATCCACATGATGGATGCACCTGTTTCAGGAGGCGAACCAAAAGCAGCGGATGGCACTCTGGCAATCATGGCAGGAGGAAGCCAGGAGGATTTTGAACGGGCCAAAAAGTATTTTGATATACTTGGTGCCTCAGCCATACTGGTTGGTGATGTGGGGAGCGGAAATACATGTAAGCTTACTAACCAGATGATTGTGGCTGTGAACATAGCGGCTCTGTCAGAGGGCTTGCAGATGGCAGCAAGGGCAGGAGCAGATGTGGAGAAGGTATATGAAGCAATGAAAGGCGGGCTTGCGGGTTCTGCCGTTATGAATGCAAAGGCTCCTATGATGCTGGAAGGAAATTATAAGCCGGGTTTTAAAATTGATTTGCATATCAAGGACCTTACCAATGCCATGGAAACAGGGTATGCCACCCATACCCCCATGCCGCTGACTGCCCAGGTAATGCAGATGTTCCAGGTTTTGAAAGCAGATGGGTGCGGACAGGAAGACCATGGCGCATTAATCAAGTATTATCAGAAGTTGACTGGAACAGATTTGACACAGTAAGGCGGCGGAATTGTTAAAAATGAAAAAAAGAAAAGGCTGGGAAGAGACAGGAATGTCTGTTCCGGCCTTTCTTTTTTGCGTGGAACAAGTCGTAACAGTTCAGACGGCGCATCTTCTTGACCGGAAAAGCCGGTCAAGAAGCATCGGATGTCCATCCGATGTGAAAATTGGTGCAGAATCGGTTTTATAAGCCAGCTTAACACCCGCTTCTGCACCAATTTTCCCGCCGTCTGAACTGTTACAACAAGTCGTATCCCGCAGCAGCTTGGCTATTGTTCATTTTGCCTGAAAGCAGTATAATAAACTCATTATGGATAAAGGGCAGGCACAGAAAATCAATGAAAAACCGGGTACGCTTGGAACGGATAATTGTAATTGCTGGAATACTGGTAGTGCTGTTCCTCACGCTGGTCACCAGCTCCTACTACCAGAATGTGTTAAAGCAGGTGGGCCAGGACGGCGGAGAGGATGGAAATGAATACCGCTACCATTACGTCATGATTGTGGAGGATTCGGACATGCCGTTCTGGAAGGATGTGTACGAGAGCACCAGGGAGGCGGCCAGGGAGCACAATGCCCTGGTGGAGCTGATGGGCAAGAGTCTTTCCTCTACCATAGAGATTGAGAGCCTTATGGACATGGCTATTGCCTCCAGGGTGGACGGAATCATCCTGGAATACACGGGCGGTCATAAGATAGACGAACGGATTAATGAGGCCGGTAAGGCGGGAATACCCGTGGTCACGGTCCTCAAGGATGCCCCGGATACCAGCCGCATAAGCTTTGTGGGGGTCAACGATTACCAGCTGGGACGGCAGTACGGGGAACAGATTTTAAAGCTGGTGCCGCCGGATAAGGACGATGTGGAGGTGATGCTTCTGCTCCACGACAGGGATAACAGTAGCCAGGTGCAGATTGCGGAACAGATCAATAACCTGCTGGTGACCTCCCCGGACACATCGGGAAGGGTCAGGCTCATACAGGAGACCATGCGCTCCACCGGGAAGGTGGATGCGGACGAGACCATAAGGAACATATTCTTCCGCAAGGAGGGAATACCGGACGTCCTGGTGTGTACCGAGGCCGTGGATACCGAGGCGGCCTACCAGGCCATGATTGACTACAATAAGGTGGGGGAGCTCCAGCTTTTGGGGTATTACAAGTCAGACCAGATTCTGGAGGCTGTCAGGAAGGGGAATATTCCGGTAACGCTTGTCATCGATACGGAGCAGATGGGGCGGTACTGTGTACAGGCATTGGAGGAGTATCTGCAGGAGGGGCATGCGAATTCCTATTACAGTGTGGATTTGCAGTTTGTCACAAAGGAAAATGTGGATAAGAGCCTGTCTGAGAAGTGAGCGTGTGTATGGAGAGACCGGGAAAGAACATATGGGGCCAACTGAGCCTGGAGAAGAAAATACTGCTGGCTGTGACCCTTATGATACTGACATTATTTATAAGCAACATATTTATCTATCTCCAGGTGAATAAGATCGCCGGCAAGATGGATACGGTGTATGCCAGCAATGTAAACTTAAGCGAGCTGTCGGAGGCCCTGGAGCATGTGCAGAAGGACATGGGGGGCTATGTGTCCGTGAAGAGCTCGGACAGCCTTGAGAGCTACTACAAAAGCCAGCAGGAATACCAGGGATTTTTAGAACGTCTGAACGATAAGACGGTTGACAAGCCGGGAAAAATCCTGGAAAAGAACATCCGCATGATGTCGGAATCCTATCTGGCCGTGACCCAGGATGCGGCGCAGGCCAAGCGGGGGCGGAACGTGGAGCGCTACAGGGAGGCGTATGAGAGAGCCCTTACCCTGTACCAGTATATCAACACCCGCATATCGGAGCTCAATGAGTTCCAGTTTAAAAACAACTCTGCCAGCTACCAGACCATGAGGGAGGCCCTTCGCTATATGGAGGTGTTCAACATGGTAATCCTGGTGATTGTCATGCTGGCGGGGCTTATGGTGCTCAGGATGCTGGTGAAGGATATGGTGACCCCTCTTACCAGTCTGGCCAGGACTGCGAATCTGGTGGGGCAGGGCAACTTCAACGTAAAGATGCCGGATACGGATTCCAATGACGAGATTGGCATTGTCACCAGGACCTTCAACCAGATGGTGGGCAGCCTGGAGGAGTATGTGGCCAAGGTAAAGGAGGGGGCGGAGAAGGAGCAGGAACTTTTGGAGCGGGAGCTTCTGATGGAAAACCACCTGAAGGAAGCGCGCCTTAAATACCTGCAGTCCCAGATTAATCCCCACTTCCTGTATAATTCCCTCAATGCCGGGGCACAGCTGGCCATGATGGAGGATGCGGAAAAAACCTGTATTTTCCTGGACAAGATGGCGGAGTTTTTCCGCTACAATGTGAAGAAGGGGCTGGAGGACGCCACGGTGGGGGATGAGACGGCTGCGGCTGAAAATTATATCTACATCCTGAATGTAAGGTTTGCGGGGGATATACAGTTTAAAGAGTCCATAGACCGGCGGGTATTGGATGTGAAGATGCCCAGCATGATACTGCAGCCCATTGTGGAGAATGCGGTGAGACACGGAATCCGCGGTATGGAGGAAAACGGGACAATCCTTTTGACGGTTCAGGGATGCAGGGATTCCATACGCATCAGTGTGCGGGATAACGGAAAGGGCATGAGCCGTGAGAGGATTCTGGAGGTCATGGAAGGCAGGAAGCAGGAAACACAGGATGACGGAGATTCTACGGGAATCGGCCTGGACAATGTGGTCAGCCGCCTGGAGCTGTATTACCAGCAGAAGGGCCTGGTCCAGATTGTAAGCGAAGGTCCCGGAATGGGGACCGAGGTCATCATCCATATTCCGGTGAAGGAGGAGATTGGAAATGTTTCGGATATTACTGGCAGATGACGAGGGAATTATGCTGGAGTCCCTTAAGCATATCATTACCACCAGCTTTGGAAGTGAATGCGATATACGGTACGTCAAGACAGGCAGGGCTGTGGTGGAGATGGCAGAGAGCTTTCACCCGGATATTGCGTTTGTGGATATCCATATGCCGGGGCTCAGCGGAATCCAGGCCATCCAGGAGATAAGGAAGGTCAACAAGGAGATGATTATCATTATCATCACGGCCTACGACAAATTCGCCTATGCTAAGGAGGCGGTGAACCTGGGTGTCATGGAGTACCTGACCAAGCCCATTTCCAATAAAAAGGTGATCCTGGACGTATGCATGAAAGCCATGCAGCGGGTGGAGGAAGCCAGACAGAAGCGGAGCGACGACCTTAAAATCAGGGAGAGGCTGGAAATCGTGGTGCCCATGATTGAGAGCGGGTTTATTTACAGCATGCTCCAGGACGACGGGGGAGCGGACAGCTCCGGATATGAGGAGCTGTTGGGAATCCGGGA
This sequence comes from Clostridia bacterium, assembly GCA_021201905.1. Taxonomy (GTDB): domain Bacteria; phylum Bacillota; class Clostridia; order Lachnospirales; family Lachnospiraceae; genus Enterocloster. Next base: position 2,190 of record JAJQEA010000315.1, on the reverse strand, counting down.
CAATTACGGATTCTGTCTGGTGCTGGAATTCGGAGACAGGGATGAGAGCGGACGGCTGACCAATGCCATTGGATTCAGTGTAAAGGCCAACAAGTATTACCAGGATATGAGGGAAATCGTGAAGGATTATTTTTCCTGTATCACCGGGCCTGTCATGGGCAACCGGGTGGTGCTGTTTGTGCCTTCCTCTGAGCCGGTACTTAAATATGAAGAACGGGTGGAGGTCATCACCAGGACCAGGACCATGCTACAGAAGCTGGAGGAACACATTGGAAGCGATTTCCGCAGCGGTATCGGGAGCACAAAACCCCTGGGAAACGCAAAGGAATCATACGGGGAGGCTCTGAGGGCCCTGCGGGAGAGCATCAGCCACGTGGTCCACATCACGGATATTCCCAGCAGGCAGGAGGATATGACCGGGGAATATCCAAAGGAGCTGGAAAACAGTTATTACGAACGGGGGATGAAGGCGGACAGCGAGGGAGCGGCTGCCTGCGGGGAAGAACTGTTTTCACGTATGCAGGGAATGTACGGCTGCCGGGAGGACATGGAGGCCAAGGTGCTGGAGCTAATCATGCAGCTGGAGTACCGGATATGCACAAAGGACGGCACGGAGTTCGGCCTGAAGCCCCCGGGGCAGTTATATCCGGGAGATAAAGGAGGCTTCCGACAGCGACAAATTGTGCCGCTGGTTCCTGGAAAAGACGCGGGAAATATGCAAATGCGCAGGGACTGAGAAAAAGAAGGAGATGGAGTACCTGGTGGATACGGTGAGGGAATACATAGACGAAAATTACCAGAAGGATATTTCCCTGGATGAGATATCCATGATGGTGAATATAAGCCCTTACTATTTCAGCAAGCTGTTTAAACAGGGAACAGGGGAAAATTTCATCGAGTACCTGACACGGACCAGGATGAGACAGGCCTGTACCTGCCTCCAGAATCCGGACTACAGCATCAAGCAGATATGCGCCATGGTTGGATACAGCGACCCCAATTATTTCAGCCGTATTTTTAAAAAGTATGAGGGCGTCAATCCCAGCGAGTACAGGGAACGGATGGAGAACGGGACAGGGAAAGCATAAGGAAAGGAATAGGGAAACCATATGGGTATACGCAAAAAGAGGGCTGCGGGGCGCATTGCCTGCATATTGCTCACAGCCCTGTTCACGGTCCTGGCGGCATCGGGCTGCGCCAAGACAGAGGACGCGGCGGCGGGCAGTGTGGAGCAGGAGGAGCAGGAGGTACAGATTGGACTGAGCTTTGAATCCTTTGTCATAGAACGGTGGATACGGGAGCGGGACGTGTTTGTGTCCGCCGCAAAGGAGCTGGGGGCGGAGGTCAATGTACAGAATGCCAACGGGGATGTGAAGGAACAGATTTCCCAGATTGAGTATTTCATCAAGAAGCAGGTGGACGTCATTGTGGTAGTGGCAGGGGACTGTGAAGCGCTGACAGACGTGATGGTTAAAGCCAGGGAAGCGGGAATCAAGACGGTTTCCTATGACAGGCTCATACTGAACGCAGGGTGCGATTTGTACATATCCTTTGACAACACCGAGGTGGGAAGGCTGATGGCCAAGAGTATGCTGGAAAACATTCCGGACGGAGGCGATGTCTTCCTGATTCAGGGACCGTTTACCGATAACAATGTGACTCTTATCCGCGAAGGCATTGACGAAACTCTGGCCGGCAGCAAGCTCAATGTGGTCTATGAAGCCAACTGTCCGGGCTGGATTGCGGAGAACGCCTATACCTACACCAAGGAAGGTTTAAAAAAGGACCGCAATGTAAAGGGAATCATCTGCGGAAACGATGACCTGGCCAGCCAGGCCTTCCGGGCCCTGTCCGAGGAACGTCTGGCCGGAAAGGTGTGCGTGACCGGACAGGACGGCGATCTGGCGGCCTGCCAGCGCATCGTGGAGGGAACCCAGGAAATGACGGCCTTCAAATCCGTGGAGCAGGAAGCCAGCATGGCAGCCAAATGCGCGGTGCTCCTGGGACTGGGAGAGGAAATAGAGGAGGTGCAGAGCACTGCCTATGACGGCACCTATAACGTGCCCTACCTGGAGCTGCAGCCCATTGCGGTAACCAGGGAAAATATGGACGAGGTCATCATTAAAAAAAGGGGGGGGGGGTTCCACCCATGTGTCTTATACACAGAACCGCCCCCCCGAGCCGTAGAGG
>JAJQEA010000352.1 GCA_021201905.1 Clostridia bacterium | reverse complement strand
TATCGGACGCGAAGCACTCTGTTTTCCAGATGATGCTGGGTGAGGATATCAAGCTTAAATCAACCCTCAAAACCATCTATAACCAAAAATCCGCCCTTCTCAAAAAGCTTCATTTAAAAAGCCAATCGGATCTGGTCCACATATTCGGCGGCATGCGTTTTGACTAAAGCCGGCTGCTGCTTACGGCAGTGTGCTGAAAAAGAAAAAGCAGGCGTTTTACCGCCTGCTCATACGATAGACAAACTAAACTTTGTACATCACGGGATTGAAAATCAGTCAATCACCACCTTAGCATATGTATCCATCGCCTCCTCACTCATCTCCTGGCCGATTCCGGGCCGTTCATTCATCACATATCTGCCGTTTACCGGAGCCCAGGCGTATTTCCCTGCTTTCTGGTAATCTGTTTTGAAATTCGCGCAGTGTTCCTCATGAATGACAAAATTAGGTATGACGGTTTCCACATGGAGGGCTGCCGCCGTGGCAATGGGCCCGCCGCACACATGGAGCTGGATGCCGATATCATATACATTGGCCATGTCGCAGATTTTCTTGACCTCCGTGATACCGCTATTGCACAGGTCGGGCTGGGCAATGCTGAGGGTCCTGTCCTCAAAGAACTGCCTGAAGCCCCAGCGCGTGTAGCTCCTCTCGCCCGTGGCAAGGGGGATGTCGCATTTCTGCTTGATGTGCTTAAATACCTCTGGATTGGAAGGCATGGTGGGTTCCTCATAGTACATGATGCGGTAGGGCTCCAGGGATTTGCCTAAAACAACGGCTGTGTTGGCGTCAAGGGTGGAATGAATCTCTATGATAATGTCAAGCTCGTCCCCTCCCGCTTCCCGGGCGGCCGCAATGCGTTCCACCGCTATTTTCCTCAGGGCCTCCGGATACGCTCCCTTCAGATTGTCGCCGCGTTTTAAGTACGCCTGGTTGAAGTCCTCCCTGGAGAGTCCGGCAAAGCAGGGATCAATCTTAACCGCGTCGTATCCGTCCGCCATGGCATCCTTTACAGCATCATAGTAATCCTTTGGTTCAAACTGAAGCTCCGACCGGTCCAGCTTTGTAATAAGGGTCCTCCACCCCATTTGCAGCTGGAAGGCGTACGCCCGGAGGGAATCATGGGTCTTTCCTCCGAGAAGCTTATAAACAGGCAGCCCCAGCGCCTTGCCTTTGATATCCCAGCAGGCAATGTCGATGGCAGCCATGGCGGCGGATACCGTGACGCCCCCGTTCATGCCCCAGAACGTATGGCGGTGGAGATGCTCGAAAATTTTCTCCGTGTCAAAGGGATCCATGCCAATGACCATCTTGGCAAAATCCTGGCAGTTTCCCCACGCCCCATTCTGGCAGCTGCCGTAGGAAAGCCCGGCCTCGCCGAAACCGCTGATTCCTTCGTCTGTGTTTACCTTGACTGTTATGAACGCTCCTTTATAGCATTCCACACTTGTAATCTTCATCCTATGATTCCCCCTTTAATTAAGCGTTATCTGGTCTTCCGACGCAAGCGCCTTGTCAGACCATTCGTTTCCAATGCCAATGTCGTCCGTCACATCCAGATACCCGTTCTTTGGCATCACAACCTTTGTTGTAAGTTCCTGGTTGGAAGGATTCATGCTGCGCATATGCTGTTCGTGGATGACGAAATTAGGTATACATGCCTCCAGCTGTACAGACGGCGGCGTCAGCAGATGGGATGCGCAGGTATGAATCTGAACGCCCACATCAAAGGTATAGGCCATATCGCAGATTCTTTTTGTCTCGGTGATTCCGCCGGCATTGCCGATATCCGGCTGGATTACCTGAATGGAATTATCCATGAAATACCTTATGTACTCCCACCTTCCAAACACACGCTCCCCGTGGGCCAGCGGCATTTTTACATTGTCCTTTACGTATTTGTTATTGTAGAACACCGGCGTGTTAGGCTCCTCAAAGTAGTAAATATTGCAGTCCTGGACAGCCGCTGCCAGCTGGATGGCCGAGTTGGAGTTGGTCCCCGCGTGGTTTTCAATGATCAGATCCACCTTTGGTCCTATGGCCTCCCTGACAGCATGGACACGGTCGGAAAATACCTGTACCAGCTCCGGAGGAAGCAGGCCCAGACGGTTGGTCTCATTCAATATATTGCCCTTTTCATCCCAGTTGAGGAAATCAATCTTAATGGCGTCGTATCCATCCTGAAGGGCAAGCCTGGCCCTGTCCACATAATCCTGCACGGTTACGGCCAGAGAGTCAATGGGCCCCCATCCAAACTGCAGCTGGGAGGCGTAGCAGCGCACCTTATCCCGTCTCTTTCCGCCCAGCAGTTTATATAACGGCACATGCAACGCCTTGCTCTTGATATCCCACAGGGCGATATCAATGGCGCTGATTGCGCTGTACCAGAACGCGCCGCCATTCTGTCCCCAAAAGGTTCTCAGCATCAGCTGGTCCCACAGGACCTCATTGTCAAAGGGGTCTTTTCCTGAAATAAAGGGCCACATATCCTTTATCGTGCCAAATGCCCCGTAGGTCGCATGAATTCCCGCCACCTCGCCGTCCCCGTAAATTCCTTCATCTGTGTAAATGCGGATTCCCACCACCTTACTCTTTTTGGGAAACTCAGGCGTTTCTGAACGGTTGTATTCGGCCAGGAATAACTTTGCGCTTGTTATCTTCATATTTTTCCTCCTTTTTGTTCATCAATCTGCTAATAAAAAATCTGTCCCAGCAGCAATCCGTATCCATATGAAATGATTGAAAACACAATGACCGGCAGAAGGGCTCTCACAACGATATCTCCCAGTGTGGTGTGGTAAAAATCAGCCGCAACAAAGGAGCACACGTGGGTAGGCGAGATCTGCATTGCGGCCCACGCCACACTCATCAGCATGACAAGGAAGGGGATCCCGCCCTGGGGAAAGGCCAGGAACGCCATGGGCATGCAGAGGGCGATAATTGTCTGGGATCCGCTTATAACTGTGCCGATAAAGAACAGCAGGCCAAAGGACATTGTCAGCGAAATGGGAAACTGTCCTATGAAGGAAGGCAGAAGCCCTATGACGCCGGTATACGACAGTATGCCTTTAAAAAGCATGATGAGATACATGTTGCCTAATAATATGGGTTCCGCGGATCTCACGATGAGATCCGGAAGCTCTTTTAAGCTGAAATGATCCAATATATAATTGGCAGCAATTACTATTGGAGCGGCTATGCACACAGAAAGATTCAATATAATAATGATTAAAAGCACTGCAATAAGGGTCCACAGGTTTTTCACCAGATTGATGATTTCCCCTTTTTTATCAATGTTCTCCTCCAGCAGTGGCATTTCCCTGGGTATTCTTTTTAAATGTGTGACATATACCACCAGGCATGCGGCCACCACCATGGGAATCATGGCCAGCACAAACACCCCCGCGTTCTGCCCGCTTAATGTGAGTCCTAAAAGGACCGCCGGAAAGGTTGGAAGGAACATTTCCGGTATGTGTCTGTAATAGCAGGAAACAAAGGTCTTGTTTTTGTCATCCATGTATTCCCCGCATGTCTTGTCAACCATATCCGCGCAGATGGTCATGACCGCCGCAGACGGAAGGAGCCCCATGATGGCAGGGGATACAATGGTATTCATTCTGCAGTTCCTGAGCAGACGGTTAAATGAGTCCTTTGCATTTGCCAGCCTTCCTTTTTTCTCCAGTATAAGCTGGAGAAAGATGATGAGATAGAAGCTCAGCAGCACATCTATGGTATCCCAGGCCACTGTCTGCCTTCCCAGAACAATTGCCACGTCCTTCAGATTGACCCGGAATAAAATAATGGTAGCTGCTATCCCCCCTATCATTGCCACAAACAGCGGCTTTTTCAGCCATATAATCACAACAATTACCAGAAACACTATGGAAAGATATAGGATATCCATGTTTCCTCCTGATGCTTAGTCTAATTTCTCCAGTCTGTCCGGGATGACCGGCTCTATGGTCTGCGTCACGCCCGCGCCATCCCCGCCATCATATCCTGCTAAGCAGCAGGAGTGAAATGGCCGGAATAAACGCCACCACGAAAAATGCTGCTATCAGGCCAAACAGAAGGGGCATTTCGGCCTTTGTTATCTTGTCTATACTGATGCCTGTCAGGGATGATCCCACAAACAGGTTGATTGCCACAGGCGGCGTTACAAATGCAATAGCCAGGGCCAAATCCAGGATGATGCCAAAGTGAATGGGATCGCATCCCACCTGGGTTACAACGGATAAAAGGGTGGGAGCCAGGATGATAATGGCTGGCGTTGTCTGTATGAACATTCCCACTATAAACATGATAATGAATATCATGAACATGACCACATAATAATTGCTGGAGATACTGAACATGAAATCAGCAATGGTCTGGTTGATGTTCAGATACGCGAATACAGAACCGGTTGCCTTTGCCGGACACATGATGAACATGGTGCCTGCTATAAACGCCGCATTGTCCCTGAACACGGCCCAAAGCTTCTCAATCTTCAACTCCCGGTATACCACGAATCCGATAAATATGCCGTACTCAACAGCCACCACAGCTGCCTCCGTCGCGGTAAAGAAGCCTCCGTAAATTCCGCCGAGTATAATAACCGGCATGATTAACGCCCACTTTGCGTCCCACCAGGCGCTGACCGCTGATTTGACATGGAAATGGTTCTCGCCCTTCAGGCGGTGCTTCTTGCAGTATACGTAATTGATAAGGATAAGCACTCCGCCCACCACACAGGATGGGAGCAGTCCGGCAATGAACAGATCCCCTACCGACTGATTGCAGGTGACTCCGTAGAGTACCAGAGGATAGCTGGGAGGTACGATGACTCCCAGACCTCCCGCGCAGCACGCCAGAGCCGTTGCATAATACTTGCTGTACCCTTCCTGAACCATCATGGGAATCATGATGGCTCCGATTGCCGCCACCGTGGCCGGTGCGGAACCGGACACCGCGCCAAAGAACATGCATGCTATGACTGTAACCATTCCCAGGGAACCTGTGACTCCGCCTATGATTGAGTTGGCTGCGCTCACCAGACGTTTGGACAGGCCGCCTGTCTCCATGATGGTGCCCGAAATCATGAAAAACGGAAGAGCCAGATTGGTGAAGCTGGCAACTCCTCCATATGTAGTCTGGGCAATAAATGAACTGGTGGTAACCGGGTCAACATTTATCAGTACAAACATGCTGATGAACATTGCCACAGCAATGGGCACACCCAGGAACATGAGACCAAACATTACAATAAACATAATACCAGTAGCCACTATCTCACCTCTCCCTTCACGGCAGCTGCCTCCCTTGCCGCCTTCTTTTCCAGATAAATACGCTCACATTCATCAAGGTCCATGGCTGGCTTGGAAGCGCCCAGATTGGCTTCATTCTCATGTATGAGCTTTATGGTATCCTGGGCGATTCTTACGACGCTGAGCACCAGTCCCATAGGAATGATGGAGTACACCATTTGCTGCGGAAGTCTCAGCAGCGTGGTCTGACTGTTCCCAAGTCTCCCGATAATCGTCATGACAACATACAGCAAATATATATCGAAAGCGGCAAAAACCAGATTGGAGATGACCAGCATTGCCTTTTTCACTTTAAAGGGCACCATTTCAAGTATAAAATCAATGCGCAGGTGCTTTCTTTTGGTGACAGCCGCGGACATGGCAAACCAAATCATCCAGACAAATGCAATGGTGGCAACCTCCTCAACCCATGCAAAGGAATGCTTCAGCGCATACCGGCAGAACACGTTTGCGAACAGCAATACGGTAAGAGCTATGAATAAAACAGCCGATATATACAGCTCTATGTTATCCAGAAAAGTCTTTAAGTCGAACTTTCCATCTTTCATACGATCTACCCCCGCTTATTTCTTTGCCTGATAATCCAGCACAAAATCCACCAACTTGTTGTAGGCTTCCGAGCCCATTTGTTCTTCTACCTGAGGCCACACAGACTTGGCCACATCCTGGAACACCTTCAGCTCGTCCGTTGTCAGCTCAATCACCGTTGTCCCCTTTGACTGCATCTCATCGAAGAAACCATCGGATAAATCTTCCGTCAGGGTACGGACATACATCTCTGTCTCCTTCCAAAGGTCCTGGATAAATGTCTTGTCCTCCTCCGACAGGGTACTCCAGAATACAGGGCTGGCAGCCATGATTGTGGTTGTAAAGTTATGGTTGGTCTTCATACAGTAGCTCTGCATCTCATAAATCTTGGAAGAGACAATGTTGGAGGGCGGATTCTCCTGGGCATCCACCAGCTTCTGCTGGAGGGCGGTGTAGAGTTCCGCGTAGGGAACCGGCGTCACGCTGGCCCCGAAGGCTTCCCAGCAATTCATCTGAATGGGATCTACCATGGTACGGATCTTGACGCCCTTTAAATCAGACGGGGAATGGATTTCCTTGTTTGCCGTCAGCTGGCGGAACCCGATATCCAGGTGGGCAAGGGGAATGCACTGTGTATCGGCCTGCGCCCTCTGGTCCCACTCCTGGCGCAGTTCGGAATCCAGAACCGCATACGCGTCGTCATAGTCCATATAGAGATATGGAATATTCAAGCCTGCGTAGGCCGGCGTATAGTCAGCCCAGGAGCCGCAGTTCAGCATAAATATTTCATATGCGCCGTTTTGGGCGCCGCCTATGTATTCCTGGGTGGAGGACGCCAGCTGTCCGTCGGTGAATATCTGGGTGGTAATGCGTCCGCCGCTGCGTTCTTCAATCTGTTTGCAGAAATAAATCATTCCCTTTCCAGTCTGGCTGATTCCGTCTCCGGCCACATCTCCGGCCGACGCATTGGTGGCAAAACGGATTTTGAAGGATTCTCCCTGTGTGTGGTCCACTCCGTCCGCGCCTGATGTGGCCGCGCCCTCCGGCGCCTTGGAATCACCTGCTGTAGTGGCGGCGGCAGTTGTTGGGGCGGCGCTGTTGGCATTTGAGTTTCCACAAGCTGCTAAGGGCAGCAGCATTGCGGTTGAAACCATGGCTGCAATTACTTTCTTCATCACTTTTTTCATTCTAATTCCTCCTTTTGATAAAATGGTTGTCTGAAATCTGCCTTAACCAAACCGTGATTCCTAATTTTTTCGTTTATCCACCCCCACCTGCTTGAATATATCAACTATTCCATCTATAATTATAGTGTCTATGAGTATATTTACTGATTTATTTATTATAATTCAACCATATTTATGCAATTAATACAAATTACTTTTTTTGCCAATTAATAACTTTTGGAAATAGGAGGACGTATGAATTACCAGCATCTGGAATACTTTCTAAAAGCGGCTGAATACCAGCACTACACCCGGGCCGCTGAACATCTGCATATCACACAGCCTGCTCTTACAAAGGCCATACTTGGCATTGAGGAGGAAATTGGCGCTCCACTGTTCATGAAACGGGGGAGGAATATAGAGCTGACGAAATACGGAAACATATTTTTTGACTACGCAAGGCGTTCCCTTGAGGAAATCAACCATGGAATATCCGCTGTAAAGAAACAGGTCAACAGTGATATGAATACCGTTGACCTGTGTGCCCTGTGTTCCATTAATACAACCTTTTTACCCAAAAAAAGCGCGCAGTTTCACCTTGCTTATCCTGGCTGCAGCTTAAACATCACCTTCAAATATACGACGGCTATCATCAAGGATGTGTCCAACTGCAATTGCACCCTTGGTTTATGCGGGGAGTTCGACAACGAATCCGAATATGCCGGCCTGGAAAAAATCCTGCTCTATACGGAACCCGTCAAATTTGTCATAAGTAAAAACCATCCCCTGGCACAAAAAAATCCGTGGAGGCCGGGGAGCTGAAAAATGAACCTTTCGCAGTCTACAATGTAAGCACCAACGGTACCAACCGGCTGCTCTATGCCATATGCGACGGCGCCGGCTTCAGGCCCAAAACCGTGACAGCCGCTTACAATGATTACGGACTGATTAACGAGGTGATTTCCAACCACTGCATCTCCATTGTCTCCCATACCTTTTATAAACAATTCAGAAGCCTGGGATTTACGGAGCTGCACATCGCCACCAACATCCCTCTCATACAGAAAATTTATCTGGTGTGGGTCAGGGACGCCAATCTTTCCCCTGTGGCAAGGGGCTTTCGCGAGATACTGCTGAGTAAATAACCGTTCTCGCTGAAAGGATCCTAAAACGGGTGCAAAGGCAGATAAAATATCCGCATTTGCACCCGTTTCCCGGCTTTCTGGCCGTTTTATTTCCCGGCCCATTTCCCTGCCGTTTTATATAGCACAATCCTTTTATTTCCCTGCCGCTTACAGCGCGTACCTTCCGCGCTTCACAAACTTCCCGGCCTTCTCCACCACCACCTGATGGTCCTTCACCACCTGGGTGCCGCGCAGGAACACACTCTCGATACGTGCCGTCAGCTTCCTTCCCTCAAAGGGGGCGTAGTCCACATTCTGCACCTGGTCCGCAGCCGTTACCCTGTCTTCCACACCGGTACGCATGACCACGATATCCGCGTCGCTTCCAGGGGTAATGGCTCCCTTTGCGGGATACATTCCGTACAGCTTGGCGGGGTTTTCCGACAGAAGCTGGCACATCTTTTCCCTGGTAATCCGTCCCGCGTCCACGCCGTAGGTGTAGAGCAGCGTTCCCCTTGTCTCGACCCCCGGCATGCCTCCCGGAATCTTTGTAAAGTCGTCCTTCCCCAGCGCCTTCTGCTCTGTGGTAAAGCTGCAGTGGTCCGTGGACACAGTCTGGATGGTCCCGTCCGCCAGGGCCTTCCACAGGCATTCGCTGTCCTCCTGCTTTCTCAGCGGCGGCGCGCACACATACTTGGCACCTTCCATGCCGGACAGCCCGTACAGGCTGTCGTCCATGAGCAGATACTGGGGACAGGTCTCCGCATATACCTTCTGGCCCCTTCTCCTGGCTTCCATGATCACGTCGTAGCCCTCCCGGCAGGTGAGATGCACCACGATGACAGGGATATCCGCCACTTCCGCCAGCCTGAGCAGCCTGTCTATAGCCTCTGCCTCTGCGGCGGCGGGCCGGGTGGCGGGATGGCTTTCCACGCCCATCCTTCCGGCAGCCTTTGCCTCTGCCTGAAGGGCGGCTATCATGCCGCTGTTCTCACAGTGAACGCCGGTGATTCCGCCCACCTCCTTAAGCCTGCGCAGGATTTCAAAGATAGTTTTGTCATCCACCTGGGTATCGTATGTCATGTACAGCTTAAATGAGGTGATTCCCTCTTCCATCATGTCGTCCAGTTCCCTGCTCACCGACGGGTTCCAGTCCGATATGGACATGTGGAAGCCATAGTCGCAGGAGCACTTTCCGTCCGCCTTTTCATGCCAGTTCCTGAGGCCGTCGGCCAGGCTCTCCCCTGCGTACTGTGTTCCGAAATCCACGATGGTGGTGGTACCGCCTCGAACAGCCGCCCTGGTTCCCGTGGCAAAATCGTCAGCTGTAACCGTTCCTGCCACATGGAGGTCAAAATGGGTGTGGGCGTCGATGAAACCCGGAAAGAGCAGACAGCCTTCCACGTCCACAATCTGGGTATCCCCATCTGTCAGGCGCTCCATTTCCTCACGGTTTCCCACTGCCGCCACCTTTTCCCCGTCAATGAGCACATCTGCCCGGACACTGCCGCTTCCGCTGACAACGGTTCCGCCTTTTAATACCTTCTTCATATACATCACTCTCCTGTTCTGTTTCTCTTTGTCAATTTAACGATACGTTCCGGCTTTCTTCTCTTTTTCCCTGTCACCTTGCGGACATCTGCTACCTGCAGTCATCTGCCGCCTATGGGCATCTGTCACCTGCAGTCATCTGCCGCCTGTGGGCATCCGTCACCTGTGGGCATCTGCCGCCATGGCCTCCAGCCGCTCCCCGTCAATGCGGTACACGGTTCAGTCACTCATGGCCTGGGCGCCCATTCCCAGATAAAAGTCAATGCTTGGCTTATTCCAGTCCAGGCACCACCACTCCAGACACCCGCAGCCCCGTTCCACTGCAATGGCTGCCAGCCGGTTCAAAAAGGCGGTGCCGTAGCCACGGCCCCGGTACTCCGGGCGCACATACAAGTCCTCCAGATAAATGCCGGCCCTGCCTAAAAAGGTGGAGAAATTATGGAAAAACAGCGCAAATCCAACTGTCTCCCCCTCCTTCATCCCCAGAATCACCTCTGCCTTTTCCTTCTCAAACAGCCACTGGTTCAGCAGCTCCTCTGTGGCCACCACCTGGTCAAGCATTCCCTCGTAGTCAGCCAGCTCCCTTATGAACCCGAGAATCAGGGGTATGTCCTGTGGTTTGGCAAACCGGAATTCAACGGCCTTATCCGCCCTTTTATGTTCCATCCCATGTCCTGCCTTGTCAAGGGTGTTGTCCATGATGTCATCTCCTTATGCGGAACAAGCGAAAAGCAGTCTGACTGCCTTTCGCTGTTCATTTCCAATGTTATTTTTACTTCTTTTTTGAATAATAGGTGTCATCCATGGGAAGCGTTGTGCGCAGGACATGGTCCATTGCGTAATAAACTCCCTGGGCCGCCGGGGCGGTGGGTATGGTGGCAATCTCCCCGATTCCCTTTGCGCCGTAGGCAAAGGGCAGCAGTTCTTCCTTCTCCACGTAGATTGCGTGGATATCGGGAATCTGGGTGGAGCGCATGAGTCCCAGGGTGCCGTATTTTGCCTGGGGAACACCATTCTTTAACGGGAAGTCCTCGGTCAGGGCATAGCCCAGTCCCATGAGAACCCCGCCCTCAATCTGGCCCTGTATGGAAATGAGGTTCACTACCTTTCCGGAGTCATGGGCAGCATACACTTCCTTTACGCGGCCGTCGTCGTCTAACACCACCACATGGGTCGCAAATCCGTAAGCCACATGGCTCTTTGGATTGGGCGCATCCGCCCCCAGCTTATCCGTGGGGTCAAAGAATTCCGCAAAGAACTCGCGGCCTTCCAGCTGGCTTAAGTCCCCTCCCGCCTCCTGCAGTGCCTCATTCAAATCAGCGGCAGCCATCCTAATAGCCTCGCCTGTAATCAGGGTCTGACGGGAACCGGATGTGGTTCCTGAATCAGGCGCCACCTCAGAATTGGCCCCCATATTCTTTACCAGTTCCCTTCCAAGCCCGGTTGCCTCGGAAACCATCTGTACGAATACCGTGGCGCATCCCTGTCCGATATCGGAGGCAGCGCTGTATAACTCAATCTTTCCGTCGCGGACAGCCAGCTTTGCCCGGCCTTTGTCGGGAAGTCCCACGCCCACGCCCGCGTTCTTCATGGCGCAGGCGATTCCGGCCCTGCCCGGATTGCTCTCATAGGCATCCTTTACAGCCAGAAGGGTTTCCTTAAGGGCTGTGGAGCAGTCCGCAATCTGCCCGTTTGGAAGCACCCTGCCTGGTTCAATGGCATTGCGGTAGCGGATTTCCCATGGGGAGATACCCACCTTCTCCGCCAAAAGGTTGATGTTGGACTCCAGGGCAAATTCACTCTGGCACACGCCGAAGCCGCGGAACGCGCCTGCGGGCGGATTATTGGTATAGTAGCCGAAGCCGCGGATATCCGTGTTCTGGTAGCAGTAAGGCCCTACGGAGTGGGTGCACGCCCTCTCAAGCACAGGTCCGCACAGTGACGCATAGGCCCCTGTATCAAAATAAATCTCACAATCCAGTCCGGTAAAGATACCGTTCTCATCGCATCCCAGGGTAAATGTGCCCTCCATGGCATGGCGCTTTGGATGGAAGCTTAAGGATTCCTGTCTGGAGAATACCACCTTTACAGGCCTCTGCCCCTTGAGGGCTGCCAGGGCTGCTATGTGCTGTGCGGATACATCCTCCTTGCCGCCGAAGCCGCCGCCAACCAGCTTGTTTTCCACCACCACCCGGTCCGGATCCCAGCCCAGCATGATGGATATTTCCTTCCTGGTATCATAGACTCCCTGGTCTGTGGAATATATCTTCACGCCATCCTTGTAAGGAAAGGCCACCGCGCATTCCGGTTCCAGGAATGCGTGCTCGGTAAAGGGCATGCGGTACGTCTGGGTCACCACATATTTGGAATTCTCCAGGGCCTTCTTTGCATCCCCTCTGGTAACGTGGCGGCTCTGGCACAGGTTTCCCTTCTCATGTACCTTGGGCGCATCCTCTGCCATGGCCTCCCGGACAGAGCACACGGGCTTCAGCTCCTCACAATCAATCTTTACCATCCTCTTTGCCTTCTCAAGGATGTCTCTGGACTCGGCAACCACCAGACAGATGGCATCGCCCACGCACCGGGTGATATCTCCCTTTGCAATCATGACGTCCCAGTCCTGCTGGAGATGGCCCACCTTGTTATTGGGGACATCCTCGGCCGTGAGCACGGCCAGCACGCCGGGAAGGGCCGCCGCCTTCTCGCAGTTGATATCCAGGACACGCGCCCGGGGATACTGGGAACGGACAGCCGAAGCATACACCATTCCCTCCATCTCCACGTCATCCGGGTACTCGCCATAGCCCAGCACCTTTTCCCGCACATCCAGACGGAAGGCCCGCTTGCCCACGCCGTACTCGTCTCCCTTTTCCAGGGACTCCTCAATCCGGGCGTCCCCTCTCAGGATGGCTGCCGTCAGCTGTATTCCTTTGATGATCTTCTTATACCCTGTACAGCGGCAGATATTTCCCTTTAACGCAACCTTGATTTCTTCCTCGGTGGGGTCCGGGACGCGGTCAATCAGCGCCTTTCCGGCCATCACCATGCCCGGCGTACAGAATCCGCACTGCACGGATCCCATGGCTCCAAAGGCGTACACAAAGGCTTCCTTTTCTGCGTCGCTCAACCCCTCTGTGGTAATAATGTTTTTGCCCACTGCCCGCCTGGTGGTCAGGACACAGGACTTGACGGCCTTTCCGTCCACTACGATTGTACATGTGCCGCAGGCGCCTTCGCTGCACCCGTCCTTGACAGAATGAAGGTGAAGATCATCCCTCAGATAGCGCAGCAGCGGTTTATCCTCGCTGGTGCAGCGTTCCACTCCATTTACTGTAAAACAAAAGTTCTCTCCCATTTTATGCCTCCCGCCTCTACGCCTTTACCGTGAAAATGCCGTCGGCATCCAGTATGATTCCTCTTGGACATTTGACTGCACACATACCGCAGGCGATACACTTTGATTCATCGATTACCGCGTGGTTATTCTCTATCCTGACAGCATCCGCCGGACAGTTCTTTACACAGATACCGCAGGCAATACAGCCCACCGAACAATCCTTCCTTGTCTGTGCTCCCCCGTCCTGGTTCACACATGCCGTATAAACCGGATATTCCGGTGTTGTAATGCGTATCAGGCCCCGGGGACAGGCTTTCACGCACAGGCCGCAGCCTATGCATTTGCCGCGGTCCACCTCTGCCACTCCAAAACTGTTTATGTGGATGGCGTCCGACTTACAGGCTGCCACGCAGCTGCCCATGCCCAGACATCCCCATTTACATTTCAATATGCCTTCCGGATGGTCTGCCATGACCTGGCTGCAATCCCCTGCCAGGTCCCCGCGGGAAATAACCGCCTCTGCGTGACAGCCCCCCAGACATTGCACCACGGCTACTTTTCTATTGCGCTTTTGTGCCATTTTGTTCTTCTCCTTTCATTATTCTTGCAAAAGAATAACGTTACTTTTTTAACAAGCCTTTGCCAAAGGAGTCCCCACATTTTCATTGAGGACTCCTTTGTACGGCAATTCGCACACATTGTAACAGTTCAGAAATACGATGTGAACTGTCACCACACATTATCTACAGCATATATGAATAGTCGTTGATGACTGTCCGGATGATGTTCTGGATGCCGTCCGGCACATCCCCGTTTGCGGAACCAACCGTGTAATCCATGATCCTGCCCTGAAGTCTTACCCTGCACATACCGGCAGCAGCGTCCAGTACCGTGAAGCCCTGGTTCTTGCTGTTTTCCATGTCTGCCTCGTTGGCAAACAGGGTGAATTTGTCAAGATAGGGAGCGCTGTCCCATGGACAGAAGCTCTTACAGTTTCCGCACTCATTACACATATAGTCCACATGGATGATCTGATGCTTCTCCATGCCAGGAACCACCAGGGAGATATTGGCTCTGTTGGGGCATACCTCGACACAGTTTTCGCAGTAGCTGTTGCAGGATAAGCAGCGGGTGCTGTCAACCACATGGTCACTTTCCTCTGCCAGCCTGCCCTTGCGTCCATAGATGGTTTCTGCATCGGAGAGCTTAAACAGGTCCTCAGCCAGGGCCTTTCCGATGATGGCCTCTGCCGCCATCTTGCCGTCCCTGATTCCTTCCACCACCGTGGCAGGACCGTACAGGCCGTCGCCGGCCACATAGACACCCTTCACTGAAGTTTCCAGCGTCTCCTGGTTCACCTGGGGACGTCTTCTGCTGTCCAGGGCAATGCCGAAACTCTCATAGAACGCCCCCGGAACCTTCTCGCCTACAGCGGCAATCACGGTGTCGGCAGGCACTTCCACTGTCTCATCTGTCTCCACCACGCCACGGCGTCCGCTGGCATCCATGTCTCCCAGCACCATCTTCTTACAGTACAGGACGCCATGTTCCAGCTTAACAGGAGCCAGGAGCTCAGCAAACTCCACGCCGTCCTCCACTGCCATGACCAGCTCTTCCTCGTCAGCAGGCATGTAGCGTCTGGTCCTTCTGTATACCAGGGAAACCTTCTCCACGCCGGCGTTTCTCTTGGCAGCCCTGGCTGTATCCATGGCCGTGTTGCCGCCGCCGATCACAACCACGTTCTTGCCTAATTCCACCTTGCCATCCGTGGCCTTGAACCGGGCCAGGAAATCCAGGGCGTTCATGGTATCCCCTGCCTCCAGCTTAAGAATCCCCTGCTCGGACGCGCCTACGGCCAGGACAACGTAATCGTAATCCTTCTTAAGTTCCTCTATATCCGTGATTTCCCTGCCGTTCACCATCTCCACGCCCATGGCTGCCACCAGCTTCACGTCATTGTCAATGGCGCTGTCGCTGATACGGAAACCGGGAATCACGTTGCGGACAACGCCGCCCATCTTCTCTTCCTTCTCAAACAGGGTAACCTTCACGCCGCCCCTGGCCAGGAAATAAGCTGCCGCCAGTCCGGCCGGGCCGCCGCCCACTACAGCCGCCTTCTTATCAGAGGTAACCTCAGGCGCTTTGAGCTTAGCCATAACTGCCTCAAATCCGCCCTCTGCCGCCTCCAGCTTGGTCCTGCGGATATCCACCGGGGACTCGTAGAAGTTTCTGGTACACTTGCTCATACAGTTATGGGCGCAGATGGTACCTGTGATGAAGGGAAGAGGGTTCTTGTTGAGAATGACCTCCAGGGCCTGCTCAAACTCACCTGCTCCCGCCAGCTGCAGGTATCTGGTGATATCCTGATGGATGGGGCATCCTTCCTGGCATGGGGCGATGAAGCAATCCGTCAGCGGAACCGGCTTATTGATTTTCCTGGAAGGAAGGGGCTTTACTGCCTTTACATGATGCTTGTCGGACTTTACAGCCTCCACAAGGCCGGCTGCCTTGGCAGCATCCACTCCCTCAAAGGCGGCAGCTTCTTTAGCTGCAAACAGCTGTCCAATCTGCTCCAGTCTCTCATAGCCGCCCGGCTTTAACATGGTGGTGGCCATGGTCACCGGCCAGATGCCTGCATCCACGATATCCGCGATGTTAAAGAAGTCAGCGCCGCCGGAATAGAAAATGCGCAGCTTCCCGCCAAAGTCCTCAGCCAGCATTTTGGCAACGGACATGGACAGCGGATAAAGGGACTTGCCGGACATGTACATCTCCTCGCCGGGAAGCTCGTTCTGTTTTACGTCTACCGGGAAGGTATTGGTGATCTTCACGCCGAATTCCAGCCCCTTCTCGTCCGCCAGGGCCTGGAGCCTCTGGAGCATGGGCACCGCGTCTGAATACTGTAAATCGTCCTTAAAGTGGAAATCGCCAAAGGCAACGTAATCATATCCCATATCATCCATGATCTTCCTTGCATACTCATATCCAAGCAGGGTGGGATTGCATTTGATGAATGTATGTACCTTCTTCTCCTCAATCAGGTACCGGGCGATACGCTCAATCTCCTGGGGAGGACATCCGTGAAGGGTGGAGAGGGTTGCGCAATTGCATACATTGGGGGAAATGGCTTCCACATCCTCCCTGGTCACCTTCTCAAACCGGTCCAGATTATCAAGGAGCCACTGCCTGCACTCTTTGAAAATGGCGGTCTCAGAGGCATCCTTCATGCCCTCGATGAAACGGTCAATCTTCTCTGTCTTGATTCCGTCCAGGTCATATCCCACGGACATGTTGAACTGGAAGCCATCGGGACTTCCCAGGCCGTATTCCCTGGCCAGTACCTTACATGCAAACCACGCCTTTACATACTCGTCAAATGCCTGGGGCACATAGAGCTCTGTGGACCGCTCGCAGTTATAGCACTCGTCGTCCGCCTTGATACATGGCTTGGATACGGGAAGGTCCTCGCCGTCCAGCTTCTGTACAGTCTTAAGCTCGAAGAAATGGCTGCCTGCCACGTAGGAAGCCACGATATTCTGGGTCAGCTGGGTATGGGGTCCTGCTGCCGGTCCGAAGGGAGTCTCCAGCTTACGGCCAAAAATCTCATAGGTTTTGTCCGGATCTGCAATGAATGGCCTCTTGATGCCGAATACAGCGCCCTTCTTGTTCTCTTCAAGGATCCAGTTCATCAGTTTTCCAAATGGAATCGGGGTCATAATGTCGCTCATATTATTCTTATCCTCCTTTATAACCAGACCAGGTCCCAGCACCGGATACCGGGGACATTGTCCCCAGGTCCTCCATCCGGCTCAGCCGCCCGGAAGACTCTGTCGTCCCGGGGTGCTGCTTTCCCGCCGCCCTGCAATCAGATATCACTAATAAATTATACATTGTACCTGTATTACATTTATATAGGAAAGGCCGTCCATCCCTGGCAGGCGTTTCCTCTGCCGGCTGCTTTATCTGCCGCTTTGGCCGTTAACCGTTGATGGAATGGGCCAGCTTCTTTGCCTCTTCCCTTACCTCATAAAGGATCTTCTCCTCATCCAGTCCCACAAGCTCCCTGTTCTTCATCAGAACCTTGCCGTTACATACCGTGGTCACCACGCTTCTTCCCGTCATGCCGAACAGGATGTGTCCGTTTACATTGGACGCGTCCATAGGAGTCAGTGGGATGTAGTCGGTGACAATCACGTCAGCAGCAGCGCCTTCCTTCAGTACACCTAACTGCTTCTTAAAATAGCGGTTGGCAATCTTTGCATTGCCCTCAAAGAGCATCTGCGGCACCTCGCCCCAGGCTGCATTGGCATCGCAGAGGTGATGTTTGTGAAGGACATTGGCCACCTTGAAGGACTCTGTCATATCGTGGGTATAGCCGTCGGTTCCCAGGCCAGTAAGAATGCCTCTGTGCACGATCTCCATGGTTGGCGGGCATCCGCAGGCGTTGCCCATGTTGGACTCAGGGTTATGTACCACCATTGTATCCGTGTCCTTGATTAACTGCATCTCATGAGGATTTACGTAAATGCAGTGGGCCAGCAGGGTCTTTTCCCCAAGGATATTGCAGTCCATCAGGCGGTCCACAATTCTCTTGCCGTACTTTTTAAGACAGTCGTGAAGATCCTCGATGCCCTCAGCCACATGGATGTGGTATCCCACCTCAGCCGGCTTGTTGGCTGCCGCCAGCTCCATGGTCTCATCTGAGATGGTGAACTGGGCGTGCATGCCCATCATACCCGCAATCATGTCCGTGTCGTCTGCCAGGGCGTGTTTGATCCAGGACGCGTTTTCCATAACAGCCGCCCTTGCCTTATCCATGCCGTCCCTGTCGGATATCTCATAGCACAGACAGGTTCTGAGGCCCATCTCCTTTGCGGCGTCCTCAATGGCAAACAGGGAATCCTTTATCTCCCCGAAGCTGGCGTGGTGGTCAAATACGGTTGTGACTCCGTTCTTAATGGAATCCAGATAAGTGGCCCTGGCGCTCTGGCGGGTCTGTTCGTTGGTCAGGTGGCGGTCAATGGTCCACCACATGCCGTCCAGGATATCCAGAAAACCCTTGGGGTCATATCCTTTAATGGAAAGACCTCTTGCCATGGCACTGTAGATGTGCTCATGGGTGTTGATGAAGGCCGGCATGATGACGCCCCCCTTTGCGTCCACATATTCGGCATCCGGGAACTCCTTCTTAATCTCCTCCAGTGTGCCCACCTTCTTTATAGTGGTACCGTCCATTGCCACTGCCCCATTTTCAAAAAATGGCTGTTCTGGGTCTCTGGTAACCAGACGACCGTTCCCAATCACTAACATAACCTCTCTCCTTTGCTTTTTATATTTTATGTACCTGCTCTTTAAATCTGTCCTAAACACCATCGGGATTTCATAAACTTTAATAAGATAGAACAGGACTTCCTGTACCCCTATACTAACACCATACAAATCCATTTGCAAGCAGAAAATGCAAAAATTTTTAGATATTCAAAATTTTTTTGTAAAAACCTCTTGCAATTCCTTTTTTTTGTGCTATGATGGAATCATAAACAACGCATCACAACTTTGCGAAATGTTTATTGTACAAAGTCACCAGATTTGAAGAGTCCGAGGAAAAGGAGGTTAAGCCATGTCATACACACTAGATTTACTGAAACAGCTTGCTGATGGCCTTGCGAGACAGTTCGGACCTGACTGTGAGATTGTCATACATGACCTTGAGAAACACGACCTGGAGCATTCCATTGTGCACATCAACAACGGTCATGTGACAAACCGCCAGGAGGGGGACGGACCTTCAAAAGTAGTCCTGGAAACCCTTCACAAGGATCCGGCTTCTTTAAAAGACCATCTTGGATACCTGACCCGTACATCCAACGGCAAGATACTGAAGTCCAGCACCATCTACATTCGTAATGAGGAAGGAGATTCCATTGACTATCTTCTCTCCATCAATTACGACATAACAGGCCTGATGACCGTGGACCGTTCCATTAAAGCTCTCATCGACACCGAACCCCAAGCGGACGTGAAGCAGCAGCCCGAACAGATTGTCCACAACGTCAATGACCTGTTAGACACCCTGATTGAACAGTCGGTGGCCCTGATTGGCAAGCCGGCTGCCCTGATGAACAAGGAGGAAAAGGTTACTGCCATCCAGTTCCTGAACGATGCAGGCGCCTTCCTTATAACAAAATCAGGAGACAAGGTTTCCAAGTACTTCGGAATCTCCAAATTTACTTTGTACAGCTACATTGATGTAAACAGCCGCAAGTCGGAAGATAAAAAAGCGTGATGATAATTAAGGAGGATTATGTAACATGGATCAGAAGATTCTATGGGCGGTCATTCATATGCCTAAGACAGATGACAAGAACCTGCCGATTATGGGACTGGAGGAGATTGCAAAGGCCAGGACATTCCACGAAAGCTTCCCTCAGTACACCAAAACACCACTCACCAAGCTGGACCACATGGCAGCTTATCTGGGAGTAAAGGAAATCTACTTAAAAGATGAGTCCTACCGTTTTGGCCTCAATGCATTCAAGGTTCTGGGCGGTTCCTTCTCCATGGCCCGCTACATTGCCAAGGAAACAGGCAGGGACGTATCCGAACTTCCCTACTCAGTCCTCACTTCTGACCAGTTAAGAGAAGAATTCGGCCAGGCTACCTTCTTCACCGCCACAGACGGCAACCACGGACGCGGCGTTGCATGGGCAGCCAACCGTCTGGGCCAGAAGGCAGTGGTACATATGCCCAAGGGTTCCACCCAGACACGTCTGGAGAACATCGCCAAGGAAGGCGCTCAGGTAGACATCCAGGAAATGAACTACGACGACTGTGTACGTCTGGCAGCCAAGGAAGCCGACGAAACCCCAAGAGGCGTCATGGTACAGGATACAGCCTGGGACGGCTACGAGGAGATTCCATCCTGGATTATGCAGGGTTACGGAACCATGGCCATGGAGGCCGGGGAGCAGTTAAAGGAATACGGCTGCGAGCGTCCCACCCACATCTTTGTCCAGGCAGGCGTTGGTTCACTGGCAGGCGCCGTGGTAGGCTACTTCTCCAATCTCTATGCTGATAATCCTCCTGCTTTTGTCGTTGTGGAAGCCGAGGCAGCTGCCTGCCTGTACAAGGGCGCTGCTGCTGGCGACGGACAAATCCGCATCGTGGACGGCGACACGGAAACCATTATGGCCGGCCTTGCCTGCGGCGAGCCCAACACCATTTCATGGGATATCTTAAAGAACCACGTGAAAGTATTCATCGCTGCTCCTGACTGGGTAGCCGCAAACGGAATGCGTATGCTGGGCGCTCCTATCAAGGGCGACGCGCCTGTTACCTCCGGAGAATCCGGCGCAGCTCCATTCGGCGCGCTGGCAGCCATCATGTCCATGGATGAATATGCTGACCTGAGGAAGGACATTGGACTGGATGAGAATTCCAGAGTACTGCTCTTCTCCACTGAAGGCGACACTGACCCTGACCGTTACAAGAACATTGTATGGAAAGGTCTGGATAAATAACAATCACCTATATCACACCCTAAACAAATATCAATGTATAATGGAGGAAATGAAGAAATGAATCTGGATTACGCAAAAATCAAAGAAGCAGCAAAGAACTACGAGAAAGACATGACCAAGTTCTTACGCGACATCGTGAAGTTCCCTGGCGAGAGCTGTGACGAGAAGGCACACATCGACCGTATCGCAGAGGAAATGACAAAGCTGGGATTTGACAAAGTGGATATCGACCCCATGGGCAATGTTCTGGGATACATGGGAACAGGCGAGACCCTCATCGGCTTTGACGCCCACATCGACACAGTTGGCATCGGCAACAAGAACAACTGGAACTTCGATCCCTACGAGGGCTATGAGAATGACACCGAGATTGGCGGCCGCGGCGTGTCTGACCAGTGCGGCGGTATCGTATCCGCTGTATACGGCGCTAAAATCATGAAGGATTTAGGAATGTTAAGCGACAAGTATACGGTTCTGGTAACTGGTACGGTCCAGGAAGAGGACTGCGACGGTCTGTGCTGGCAGTACATCATCAACGAAGACAAGGTTCGTCCTGATTTCGTTGTATCCACAGAGCCTACCGACGGCGGCATCTACCGCGGACAGAGAGGCCGTATGGAAATCCGTGTTGACGTTAAGGGCGTTTCCTGCCATGGCTCCGCTCCTGAGCGCGGCGACAACGCTATCTATAAGATGGCTGACATCCTTCAGGATGTACGCGCCCTGAATGAGAATGATGCAGCTGACGACAAGGAAGTTAAGGGCCTTGTGAAGATGTTAGACGAGAAGTACAATCCTGAGTATAAGGAAGCCAACTTCTTGGGCCGCGGTACTGTTACTGTTTCCGAGATTTTCTTCACATCCCCAAGCCGCTGCGTGGTTGCCGATTCCTGTTCCGTATCCCTTGACCGCCGTATGACAGCAGGCGAGACCTGGGAGAGCTGCTTAGACGAGATTCGCGCCCTTCCCGCAGTTAAGAAGTACGGCGATGATGTTACCGTATCCATGTATGAGTATTCCCGTCCTTCCTATAAGGGCCTTACATATCCAATCGAGTGCTACTTCCCAACCTGGGTTATCCCGGAGGACCACAAAGTTACCAAGTCTCTGGAAGAAGCTTATAAGAACCTGTTCGGCGACGAGCGTATCGGAGTTGACGCTACGGCAGAGATGAGAAAGGCACGTCCTCTTACCGATAAGTGGACCTTCTCCACCAACGGCGTTTCCATCATGGGACGCAACGGAATTCCTTGCATCGGTTTTGGTCCTGGCGCTGAGGCTCAGGCTCACGCTCCCAACGAGATTACATGGAAGCAGGATCTGGTTACCTGCGCGGCTGTTTACGCTGCTCTGCCCAGTGTTTACTGCAAGTAATTACTTACCTTCGTTTATTGTCCGCAGGGTGTTATCCCGGCTGCTTTTAAACCGCGGCCTCGGTCCGCTGGCCCCCAGCGCCATTCTTCTGGCCTGAGGGGCAGCCGGGAAGTATAGGGCATACGCCCTTCACACTGCTCATTCGTATACCGTTTTCCATGAAGTCCTAAGTGACCTGTTTGTTTCGGCGGTCTATGCTGAAGGCCGCCGGAACGGCTCAGGCCCGCTTACATTCATGAAAGAACGGATATCCCTTTTATTTTTGTAACATCCAACAACGATACCCAAATTAAAAATTAAACATATTAAAGGAGTCAATCAAATGAAAACATTACAGGATTACATTGATAAGTTAAACAGCCTCAACTTCAAGGAAATGTACGAGAACGATTTCTTCCTGACCTGGGAGAAAACAGACGAGGAACTGGAAGCAGTATGGACCGTTGCTGACGCTCTCCGCTACATGAGAGAGAACAACATCTCCACAAAGGTATTTGAGAGCGGCCTTGGCATCTCCTTATTCCGCGACAACTCCACCCGTACACGTTTCTCCTTTGCTTCTGCCTGCAACCTGTTAGGTCTGGAAGTTCAGGATCTGGACGAGGGCAAGAGCCAGGTTGCTCACGGCGAGACGGTTCGCGAGACAGCTAACATGATTTCCTTCATGGCTGACGTTATCGGTATCCGCGATGACATGTACATCGGCAAGGGCAATGCTTACATGCACGAAGTTGTTGACGCTGTGACACAGGGCCACAAGGACGGCATCCTGGAGCAGAAGCCAACCCTGGTTAACTTACAGTGTGACATCGACCACCCAACACAGTGTATGGCTGATATGCTGCACATCATCCATGAGTTCGGCGGCGTAGAGAACTTAAAGGGCAAGAAGTTAGCCATGACATGGGCTTACTCTCCTTCCTACGGCAAGCCACTCTCTGTTCCTCAGGGTGTTGTTGGCCTGATGACACGTATGGGCATGGAAGTTGTTCTGGCTCATCCGGAAGGCTACGAAATCATGCCAGAGGTTGAGGAAGTTGCCAGAAAGAACGCTGAAAAGACCGGCGGTTCCTTCCGTGTATCCCATGACATGGCTGACGCATTCAAGGATGCCGACATCGTATACCCAAAGAGCTGGGCTCCATTTGCAGCTATGGAAAAGAGAACCAACCTGTACGCAGAAGGCGATTCCGAGGGCATCAAGGCTCTGGAGAAGGAACTGCTGGCTCAGAACGCAGAGCACAAAGACTGGTGCTGTACCGAGGAACTGATGAAGACCACCAAGGACGGCAAGGCTCTGTACCTGCACTGCTTACCTGCTGACATCAACGATGTAAGCTGCAAGGACGGCGAGGTTGAGGCGACTGTATTTGACCGCTACCGTGATCCTCTGTACAAAGAAGCAAGCTACAAGCCATATGTTATCGCTGCCATGATTATGTTAGCTAAGTTCGCTGACCCGGCTGAGGTTTTAAAGAAGCTGGAAGAAAAAGGAACTCCTAGAGTATTCAAATAAATCATTTATCTTGCCACGTAATACAATGTAAGGGCTGCCGGACTGAGTCCTGCAGCCCTTTTTGTCTCAAATTATGCAAAAACTCGGCGGGATACCCTCATATCCTGCCTTATAAAGGGGAAAATCACTATGGAAAACAAGAAAAAACGTATTGTCATCGCCCTTGGCGGCAATGCACTGGGCAATACCCTTCCTGAGCAGATGACAGCTGTCAAGATTACAGCCAAGGCCATCGTAGACCTCATCGAGGAAGGCTGCGAGGTTATCGTAGCCCACGGAAACGGCCCTCAGGTGGGCATGATCAACAATGCAATGGCCGCGCTGAGCCGCGAGGATGCAAAACAGCCCAATACCCCTCTCTCCGTCTGTGTGGCCATGAGCCAGGCCTATATCGGCTACGACCTGCAGAACGCCTTAAGAGAGGAACTCTATAACCGTGAAATGTATGATATTCCGGTTGCAACCATGATCACACAGGTCCGTGTGGATGCAGACGATCCTGCCTTTGAAGCTCCTTCCAAGCCAATCGGCCATTTCATGACAGAAGAACAGGCTAAGATTGCAGAAGAAAAGTACGGATACATCATGAAGGAGGATTCCGGTCGCGGCTACCGCCGCGGGGTGGCATATACCAAGCCAGCTGAGATCGGTGGCATCGGCGCCCTCCGCGCCCTGGTAGACGCAGGCCAGCTGGTAATCGCCTGCGGCGGCGGCGGTATCCCGGTTACCCGTCAGGGAAACCACTTAAAGGGCGCAAGCGCCGTAATCGACAAGGACTTCGCAAGTGAGCTGTTAGCTGAGAATCTGAACGCTGATTTCCTGATTATTCTCACTGCAGTTGAAAAGGTTGCTATTAACTTCGGAAAGCCGGAAGAAAAGTGGCTGGATGACCTGGACACAGAAGAAGCAAGACAGTATATCAAAGAGGGACATTTTGCTCCCGGTTCCATGCTTCCCAAAGTTCAGGCTGCTGTTAAATTTGCTGAATCAAAACCAGGACGCACTGCCCTCATTACGCTGTTGGAAAAAGCAAAAGACGGTATCCAGGGAAAAACCGGTACTCATATCCATTTAGCGTAAAGGAGGCAGATAAACTATGAATACAGACAATACAGTGAAACAGCACGCATCCCTGTTTGATTTGGATGGCGTGCCAAAAATGAGCCAGGCAATACCCCTGGCTCTGCAGCATGTAGTAGCCATAATTGTGGGCTGTGTGACACCGGCCATCATCATTTCAGGCGCAGCAGGCATTGACACGGCAGACCGGGTGTTGCTGATTCAGGCTTCCCTGGTGGTATCCGCCCTGGCCACCCTGCTGCAGCTCTTCCCCATAGGCAATAAGAACAATTTCCATCTGGGCGCCGGCCTTCCTGTTATCCTGGGCGTAAGCTTTGCCTACGTTCCCAGCATGCAGGCCATTGCGGAGCAGTCCGGCATCCCTGCCATACTGGGAGCCCAGATTGTGGGCGGTATCTGCGCCATCATTGTTGGCCTTACCATCAAGAAGATACGTAAGTTCTTCCCGCCTCTGATTGCAGGCACCGTGGTATTTACCATTGGTCTGTCTCTCTACCCAACTGCCATCAACTACATGGCAGGCGGCGCGGGCCAGCCCACCTACGGCGCGTGGCAGAACTGGGTGGTGGCCATCTTCACTCTGGTGGTTGTCACTGTGCTGAACCATTTTGCCAAGGGATTCCTGAAACTGGCATCCATCCTCATGGGCATGATTGCAGGCTATATCTTCTCCATGTTCTTTGGCATGGTAAGCTTCGGCAATGTGGCTGAATCCGGCATGTTCCAGCTTCCTCAGGTCATGCACTTCGGCATCAGCTTTGAGGCCTCTGCCTGTGTGGCCCTGGGACTGCTGTTCGTCATCAACTCCGTGCAGGCCATCGGTGACTTCTCTGCCACCACGGCAGGAGGCCTGGACCGCGAGCCCACCACAAACGAGCTTCACGGCGCTATTATGGGTTACGGCGTTTCAAACATCATAGGCGCCTTCCTGGGATGTCTGCCCACCGCCACCTACAGCCAGAACGTAGGTATCGTGGCTACCACCAAGGTTGTCAACCGCGTAACCTTAGGACTTTCCGCCCTGATTATACTGGTTGCCGGACTGTTCCCCAAATTCTCCGCCCTGCTGACCACCATTCCCTATGCGGTCTTAGGCGGAGCGACTGTATCTGTATTCGCTTCCATTGCCATGACCGGTATGAAGTTGGTTATGACGGAAGATATGAACTACCGCAATACCTCCATCGTAGGTCTTGCGGCTGCCCTGGGAATGGGCGTGTCACAGGCATCCGCCTCCCTGTCCGCATTCCCCACATGGGTTACCACAATCTTCGGAAAATCTCCGGTTGTCATCGCTACCCTGGTGGCTATCCTGTTGAATGTCACTCTTCCGAAGGATACCGGAAAGGTTAAAAAGAATTAATCCTATTATTGTAATGGTGTAGATGGAAAACGGACTGTCCCGGAGGGGGGGGGGCGGTCCGTTTTTCGGATTGTGGTGGATGAAGATGTATTGTACCCATATCATTTTTTTTTTAATTAATGTATCTGTTCAGTTGTTCCTGTA
>JAJQEA010000414.1 GCA_021201905.1 Clostridia bacterium | reverse complement strand
CCGTGATCGTGGCCTGCATCGTGGCCCTGGTAAAGGAGTACGGAGGGATTACCTTCATCCTTTCCTTCATCAAAAAAAGAATCAACGGGGAAAGGGGAGGAGAGCTTGGAATCGCAGCCCTGGCGCTTCTGGTGGACATGTGTACGGCCAATAACACGGTGGCCATTGTCATGGCTGGCCCCATTGCAAAAGAAATCAGCGATGACTTCGGCGTGACGCCCAGGCGTTCCGCGTCCCTTCTGGACATGTTCAGCTCCATGGGACAGGAACTGATTCCTTACGGCGCCCAGCTTCTGGCCGCGGCCGGCCTGACAGGCCTGACGCCCTTTGAGATCATCCCCTACTGCTTTTATCCCATCCTCATGGGAGTCAGCGGGCTGGTATTCATATTCATTAAAAAGAGACACGGAAAGGTACTGGTATGAAGACGAAGAATCAATGGGCAAGTAAACTTGGATTTATCATGGCAACCGCAGGGGCGGCCATAGGACTGGGAAATCTGTGGAAGTTTCCCTATCTCATGGGACGAAACGGAGGAGCTTCCTTCCTGGTGGTATATTTATTCTTTATCTGTATTCTGGGCGTGCCTGTGATGATGGTAGAGATGTCCCTGGGCAGAAAGACCCGCCACGATCCCGTGCTGGCATATGGGGATATCCACCCCAATGCCAGGATTGCAGGGGTGTTTGGAGTGGCGGCGGCATTTCTGATTCTGTCCTACTACAGTGTTATCGGAGGCTGGATCATCAAGTATATTGTGAGCTACGGTACCACCTTCCACGCTCCGGCGGATTTTGAGGCATTTATCAGCGCGCCGGCGGAGCCTGTGTTCTGGCATTTCCTCTTCCTCTTCATGACAACCGCTGTCTGCTATCACGGTATCAGCGGTATCGAGAATGTCAGCAGGATCATGATGCCCCTGCTGTTTGTGCTGCTGATTGTAATTATTGTGAGAAGCGTGACCCTGCCTGACGCGGTCCTGGGCCTCAAATTCATTTTTATTCCCAGCAGCGCGGCCTTTAACATGAAGGCGGTCAGCGCGGCCTTGGGGCAGGTGTTTTATTCCTTGAGCCTCTGTATGGGAATCACCATTACCTACGGAAGCTATCTGGGGGATAAGGAAAATATTCCCAAAAGCTGCGCCAGCGTGGCGGGACTGGACACCATCATTGCACTGATGGCAGGCATAGCCATCTTTCCGGCGGTGTTTTCCTTCGGGCTGGAGCCGGGACAGGGGCCGGGCCTTATATTCGGCACCCTTCCCAAGGTGTTTGCCTCCATTAAAGGAGGGTCTGTCTTTGCAATCCTGTTCTTTGCACTGGTGCTGTTTGCTGCCGTGACCAGCGCCATCGCCCTGCTGGAGGTGGTGGTTTCCTTTGCAGTGGACAGCCTTAAGTGGACAAGGAAAAAAGGCTACGGTCATCCTGGGCCTTCTTATTTTCCTGGCAGGGGTTCCCAGCGCTCTGTCCTTCGGTACCCTGGGAAATGTTACCATACTCAACTACAGCGTGTTCGACTTTGTGGGAATGGTGACGGACAACATCCTCCTTCCCTTTGGCGGACTGGCCATGTGCTATTTTATCGGTTGGAAATGGAATCCCCAGTATCTGGTAGACGAGGTGGAGAAAAACGGAGTCACCTTCAGGCTTAAGAAGCTGTGAATATTCTGCATCCGTTTTCTCACCCCGATTCTGGTTGCCTCTGTGACCTTGACGGGATTTGCCAGTATTTATTCTATTGTGCGGGGATAGGAATACACATATGGGTAGAGGAGGTGCGCCCATATGGAAAATCAGAAACGGGAAAATCTGCTGAACCTGGCCCTGGATGCCACGGAGGAGGAACGGCTGAAATCAGTGAACCTGAATGTGGGGTATGACCCTGAGGAGAAGACATGGGAGCTCATAGTCAGGTACAACGGATCCCTTGAGGCCCTTCGGGACGAGGGCATCCGGGTGGATGAGCTGGCCGCCGGATACGCGGTCCTGGTGGTGCCGGAGAGCCGGATAGAACAGGTCAGCGCCATGGAGCAAATTGTATACATCGAGAAACCAAAGAGGCTGTTCTTTGCCAGTAACATGGCAAGGGCAGCCTCCTGTCTAAGCACGGTTCAGACCAGCAGCGGGTCAGGAGCAGGAGGAGGGGGAACGGGAGGCGCGGGAACGGGAGGTGCGGGAGCCGGCGTGATAAGCGGCCTGGAATCCGGCCTCACGGGAAGAGGCGTGCTGGTGGCAGTCATTGATTCCGGCATTGATTACTTTCATCCGGATTTCAGGAACCCGGACGGAACCACCCGCATCGGGCTGCTGGCGGACCAGGACAGGGACCGGATTTATACCAGGGAGGAGATCAACGCTGCCCTGGAAACAGGGAGCCGGTCATCGGCACTGGAGCTGGTGCCTTCCACAGACCCCAGCGGCCACGGGACAGCGGTGGCAGCCATTGCGGCCGGAAACGGCAGGGAGGGAAACGGTGTTTACCGGGGCGTTGCCTATGAGAGCGAGCTCATGGTGGTGAAACTGGGAACGCCTCTGACGGACAGCTTTCCCCGGACCACCCAGTTGATGAAGGCCCTGGACCTGGTGGTCCGGCGGGCCAGGGATACGAACCGGCCCCTGGCTGTGAACATAAGCTTTGGAA
>JAJQEA010000182.1 GCA_021201905.1 Clostridia bacterium | reverse complement strand
GTCTTTACCGTGGTGGTTGTGGTTGCGGGAATCAATTACAGACGTCTGGTGGATGTGGCGGCCGGACTAATGCACATTGCCTGGCCCTTTATTCTGGGAGCGGCCATTGCCTTCATACTGAATGTGCCCATGCGCAATATCGAGAGGCATTTGACCGTGTTTGGGAAGGGCAGCAGGCTGAGACGGCCTGTCAGCCTGGTGGTGACCATCCTCCTGGTGACGGGCGGCCTGTTTTTGGTCATCTTTGTGGTGGCGCCTCAGCTGGTAAAGACCTTTTTGAATCTTCAAAGCAGCATCCCTGTGTTTTTTGCGGGGGTACGCGATGAGGCGGAGCGCATCTTTGCCAGTAATCCCCAGATACTGGAATATATGAACCAGATGGAAGTGAACTGGCAGGAAGTGTTTCAGAACATGGTCGCGTTTTTAAAGAACGGGGCAGGAACCATGCTGAACACCACCTTCTCGGCAGCTGTCTCCATTGTCAGCGGCGTGTCCTCGTTCCTGATAGGGTTTATCTTTGCCATCTATATCCTTTTGCAGAAGGAGACGCTGGGGCGGCAGATGAAGAAGGTGCTGGCGGCATTTCTGCCGGAACCGGCCGTAGGGCGGATTCTGGATATCACGGCCCTTACGGAACGCACCTTCTCCAATTTCCTTACAGGACAGTGCGTGGAGGCCGTGATCCTGGGATCCATGTTTTTCGTGGCGCTGACCATCATCCGTCTGCCCTATGCGCTGTTGATTGGGGTGCTAATTGCATTTACGGCCCTGATTCCCATATTCGGCGCGTTTGTGGGACTGGCAGTGGGCGTGTTCCTGATGCTCATGGTAAATCCCATGGATGCCCTGGTTTTTACCATTACTTTCTTTGTACTGCAGCAGATTGAGGGAAACCTGATATACCCCTATGTGGTGGGGAACTCCGTGGGGCTCCCATCCATATGGGTGCTGGTGGCCGTGACCGTGGGCGGAAGCATGATGGGAATTGTGGGAATGCTCATATTCATTCCGCTGTGTTCCGTTCTGTACGCGCTGTTAAGGGACGGGGTCAATGCCCGTCTCGGCAGAAGGGGCAGGGGAGAGCTTGCCTGTGAGCCTGTATGCGTGCCGGTTTGTGAGGAGAATGGGGAACAGGAGCATCAGGAATAAAGACAGGGAATAGATAAAGACTTGGAATAGATAGAGACTTGGAATAAGAAAGACTGGAAATCATAAAACAGCCCGGAACCTGTCAAATGGTTCCGGGCTTTGTCTTTGCCTGTATTTCTGCCTGTTGTTTGGGTCTTATTTTCTTAGGCGTATTCTCTTAGGCTTATTCTCCCTGATACATATATTTGATTAAACGCTCGATGTCTTCCTTCTCATGAGCAACCAGGTCTAATTCCTTGATATATCCGTTGGAGAAGATGGTGGCCATAGACAGATACTGGGCTAATTTGGATTTCAGATTGATGCGGTCGCCTTCCGGAGATACAAGCTCCACGGTTCCCTTGCACTGGTCAATGACAGAGAAAAACTTTTCTACGTCTGTGATATTCTGAATCTTCATGGCATATCCTCCTGTGTTTGTTAGCATTTTCCTGATTTGGAAAAGGCTGGTTAATTTTTTAACATATATGATTATAGCAGAAGGTAAGGGGAAGGGCAATTATGAATTTTCATAAAAATACAAGGATTAAAGGGTGTTTTTTATCGCATCTAACAGCAGGGAGGAGACCCGCAGGCCGCCCCGCCCCGTCCCTATGGAAATATCTGGTTTATTGCTGCCGTGGAAGTCGGAGCCGCCTGTGGAGATAAGATGGTGGCGCGCGGCCATTTCCCGGAGCTTGGCGCTTTCCAGGCGGTTGTGGGAGGAGTGATATACCTCCAGGCCTTTCATGCCCAGGCCGGCCAGATAGGTGATGAGTTCCTCCGTGACCCTGTCCCCCAGCTTATACTGGAAGGGATGGGCCAGGGACACAAAGGCATGGCTGTCCAGGAGGGCTTTCATCACCGCCTCCGGGGGCAGAAATTCCTTGGGCGGGCAGTATGTGCCTCCGTACTTCAGATATTTCTTGAAAATATGGTCCAAATCAGGCCCCAGACCCTTTGCCAGAAGGGCTCTCGCCACATGTGCCCTGGTGATGACCGTGTCGGGATTCCCGGCGCACAGTTCCCCGGCGGTAAGGTGGATGCCGTGGTCATCAAAGCGCTTCAGCATCTCCTGGTTGCGCTGGTCCCTGCGCTGGCGGAATTCCCTCAGCGCGGCCTGTAAAGAGGGGGAATCCGTGTCCACGAAAAGTCCCAGTATATGGATTTCGTGGTCCTTAAAGCTGCTGGATACCTCGATGCCGGGCACCACCTCCATCCCCAGCTTTTTTCCGGCCTCCATGGCCCCAGCAACTCCGGCTGTGGCATCGTGGTCTGTAAGCGCGATGGCTGAAAGTCCGGCCTCATGGGCCAGATGCACCACCTGTTCAGGTGACAGGGTGCCATCGGATGCGTTTGAGTGGACGTGTAAATCGACGTAAGACATGATGTGACCTCCAAATCATAAAATGTAAAAACCCCGAAAAGGCTTGTAATTGATTTTTAATAATTTAATAATACTTACTTTATATATAGTAACATCACTTTACAACTTTTTCAAAAAAAGATATCGTACAGGGTCCTTTGATGT
>JAJQEA010000291.1 GCA_021201905.1 Clostridia bacterium | reverse complement strand
CACCAAGGCAATACCCATCGCTACAAGCGCCAGGGTCGAGCCATTAATAATGCCTTCAAATAAGGCCTGCATGAACATACTCATTCACCGTCATCCTCCTTGTTTGTTGTTTTGTTTTTATTTTATTCAATATTACCATATTCTTTTCTAAATAGCAAGCATTTTTGTTTGTTTCAAAGATTATTTATTTGTTTTCGGATTTTTATGTGGTATATTTTTATGGTTTTCGGATTTTTTTAAACTCAAACTTATCTTTTAAGTATATTTTCTTTGTTTCTAAAAATTATTCGCCTGTCTTTCCTTCTTTTCTTCGCATTTTTACGCGCAACAAAAGGACGCTTTTATGAAAAACACAAAAGCATCCTTTACTAACACATCAAATTAACATAATATATTTATACCTGCGGGTAATATACCTCTACATGATTCCTGCCGAACAGCCGCATCCATTCGTCAGACGGCTTCTGATCCGTGACCACCACATCAATCTGCTCCAGATCCGTAAGCTTCATGAATGCCACACGGCCAAACTTGGAGTGATCCGCCAGGAGATAGACCTTATGTCCCCGCTCAATCAAAGACTTCTTGACATCTGCCTCCAATTCATGGGAGTCAAATATCCCGCCTTCCATGCTCATTCCTTTACAGCTGATAAGCACCATGTCCAAATGGTATTCCTGTATGGTGCTCCGGGCAACGCCGCCCTGCATGGAATAGGACTGGCGGTTAACGCGCCCGCCCGTGGACAGAATCCCGAACCGGCTCCGCTCCATCTCCCGTATGACCTTAACGGAATTCGTCAGGACCAGAATATCCTCCCTTTCGCCGAGATACTTTAAAGTCTCCATAACCGTGGAACTGGTATCGCACCCAATACTCGCATTAGGGGGAACCATCTCAGAGACAATGCCCGCAATTGCCCTTTTTTCTTCAACATTTGTCTCCGAACGTTTCACAAAATCAATCTTCTCAGAAGACTCTGTCTGATTTAAAACAGCCCCTCCATACGTCCTTACTACCAGCCCTTCCTCCTCCAATTTTTCCAAATCACGCCGTATTGTCTCCGGAGTAACCCCAAATTGGTTGCTCAGATTGGCAACAACTACTTTTTTCTCCAGACGTACAATCTGTCTTATCTGTTCTAATCGATCTTTCTGTGCCACACTTTGTTCCTCCACATGTCTTACTGGCAAAAAACCTCATAAATAAGCGGTTTTCCTCAAATTCATTATAAAACAACCATGCAGGAATTGCAAGGAAAGTTATGCATCCAGAGCCTCTGCCATCTCCCGGATAGCTGCCACATCCTTAGAATCCAGCTCCAGTTCATCCGCCCTGGTATTCTTGCGGATCTGTTCCTCGGTTGTGGCTCCGCTCAGAAGAATCACCTTATCGCCCTGGGCCAATACCCATGCCATGGCCAAATCCGCCACCGCGCAGTCATATTTTCCGCACATAGGCTCCAGACGGTCCAAAAAGTCCATAACCTTTGGCATGTTCTCAGGCTGGAACCATTTCTTGTTGCACTGGGCGCCCACCGGCTTATAATCCCTGGGCAGGGCGCCGCTTAAAAGCCCCATCTCCAGCGGGGAGTATGCCTGAAGCACGATGCCGTTCTCCTTACACAGAGGGAGAAGCTCCTCCTCCACGGCCCGGTCCAGCACGCTGTATTTAGCCTGTACAATGTCAAGTCCGCCGTATTTTACATACTCCTCCACCTGGGATACCGTGACATTGGCAGCTCCAATGGCTCTGATTTTTCCCTTTTCCTTTAACTCGGCCAGCAATTCCATGGTTTCGGAAATGGGTGTGTAATAGGGCTCCACAGCCTGCCAGTGGGACATATAGATATCAATATAGCTGACGCCCAGACGCTCCAGGCTGAAATCGATTTCCTCCAGAATGGACTCCCTTGAAAGGTTTTTATACAGCTGGACATCCCCCACCTTGTTGAAGAGGGCGCCTTCCCTGGTCCAGACGATTCCAAACTTTGTCATGACCGCAACCTTTTCCCGGTCCATACCCACCAGGGCCTCCCCAACGATTCGCTCGCTCTGTCCGAAATTGTAGCCCGGCGCAGTATCTATGAGATTTACTCCCAAGTCGGGGCATTTTCGTATCGTAGCAATAGACTCATCCTTTGATTTGTCCCCGCCCCAGGCAGGACCGCCGCCAATGGCCCATGTTCCCAGCCCGATTCTTGATATGGGCTTATCCAGTGTACCTATTTTTATTGTTTTCATACTCATCTCTCCATTTTCAAATATTCCTGATAACGGGCTTCCACCTGTTCCCTGTCCCGCACTCCCGTGGTGGCGCCAACACTCTCCACAGACACCGAAGCAGTGCAGTTGGCAAATGCGGTGCACTCCTTAAGCCCCTTTCCCTCCAGCAGGCCGCATATAAATCCCGACGCAAAGTTATCCCCTGCGCCTGTGGTGTCCATGCACAGCATGTCATGAAACGCAGGAACGATGAAGGCTTCTTCACTATTTTTGATGAAGCATCCCCTTTTTCCAATCTTGATGATTACATTCCTGACCCTGCAGTCCAGCAGCGTCTGCGCTATTTCTTCCAGCTCCTTTTTGCCGGTAATCTGCGCTGCCTCATCATAATTCGGGAAAAAATAGTCCACATAGGAGAGGGCCTTCTGTATGTC
>JAJQEA010000375.1 GCA_021201905.1 Clostridia bacterium | reverse complement strand
CTTGTAGGGGCTGTGAAAGTGTGATAAAATGAAGCGGTATTTTCTAGGGCCTGTCAGATTGCGGCGTTGCGGCAGTGTTATTGCGCGGCCGCATGAGCGAACAACAGTGAAATGATTGGGCGAACCGGACAAAAAGGAGATTATCACTATGCGGGAATGCGGTATGCTGCTTCCGGTTGCCAGCCTGCCTTCGCGGTATGGCATCGGGGCATTTTCTAAGGAAGCATATGATTTTATTGATACACTAAAGGCAGCGGGACAGAGCTGCTGGCAGATTCTGCCTCTGGGTCCCACCGGGTTTGGGGATTCGCCGTACCAGTCCTTTTCGGCTTTTGCGGGAAACCCTTATTTTATTGACCTGGAAAAGCTGACAGAGGAGGGCCTTCTCACAAGGGAGGAGTGCCTGGATACGGATTTTGGAAGCGATGAGAGGGATATTGATTATAAGAAGATATACGACGGCAGATTTCCGCTTTTGAGGAAGGCCTATGGGCGCTGGAAGGACGGCAGGACCCCGGAGCTGGTCCATGAACTGGCAGGCCGGAAGCTGGGGGATGGGACCAGGGAGTATTGTTTCTATATGGCGGTAAAGAACCATTTTGATTCGTGCAGCTGGAATCTGTGGGACGAGGGAATCCGTCTGAGAAAACCGGAGGCGTTAAAGGCATACAGGGCCATGCTGTCGGATGAGATTGGGTTTTATGAATTCCAGCAGATTAAATTTGAGGAACAGTGGAATGCCCTTAAGGGGTATGCCCATGAGCAGGGTATCCGGATTATAGGGGATATTCCCATTTATGTGGCATTTGACAGCGCCGACAGCTGGTCGCGGCCTGAGTTGTTCCAGTTTGATGAAAACAATATGCCGGGGGCCGTGGCGGGCTGTCCGCCTGACGGATTTTCAGCCACAGGCCAGCTGTGGGGAAACCCTCTGTATAACTGGGAATACCACAGGAAAACAGGCTTTGCCTGGTGGATGCGGAGAATGGAGTACTGTTTTTGCATGTATGACTTGGTTCGGGTGGACCATTTCAGGGGATTTGATGAGTATTACGCCATACCCTACGGCGACCCCACGGCTGAGTTCGGCCGCTGGGAAAAGGGGCCGGGTATCGAAATCTTCCGGCAGATGCAGGCATATTTCGGCGGGGACAGGCTGCCTATCATTGCAGAGGATTTGGGGTTCCTTACGCCTACTGTGAGACAGCTTTTGAAGGATACGGGCTTTCCGGGAATGAAGGTGCTGGAGTTTGCCTTTGACGCCGGTGAGGACAGTGACTATCTGCCCCACAAATACGGGACCAACTGTGTGGTGTACACAGGCACCCATGACAATGATACCGCAAAGGGCTGGTACGCGTCACTGGATGAACATGACAGGAAGTTTGTCAGGGAGTACATAGGAGCCGGGTACACACCGGAGGGAGAGCTCCACTGGGATCTCGTCCGGGCAGCGCTGGGAAGCGTGGCTGACCTGGCGGTGATTCCGGTGCAGGATTATCTGGGATTTGGCACGTCTGCCAGAATCAACGAGCCGTCTACCCTGGGGAAGAACTGGCGGTGGAGGATGAGCAGGGAAGATTTGAATGAGGAAACCGTGAAACGGTGCAGGCGGCTGGCCGGGATATACGGGCGGCTGGGGGCATAGCAGGAGTAAGGAATAAAATATATCTATATACTATTACTATCGTTATATGTTTTTAAATGATACCCGGCAGAATATGAAAGCAGGATTCCGCCGGGTATTTGATTTTCTAAAAATTATGGTACTGTTTACGGGATAAAAGTAATTTAAAATACAATCAATATAACTGGAGTTTAGTCCAGAAGTATTTCACTGCTGTGAAATCTGTCCATAACATATCTGTGTTCTTTATATACCTGTTTAATTATATCAATACTGCTTAGCAGTGGCCTATTCAGATATTTATTCTTATGGTAGAGTAAAAGTGTTTTTCTGGTTCCCTGAAAATCCTTTACAGGAAATACATATAGCGATTCGAAACATTTTGTTTGGGTTTCGTACAAGTGCTTTAAAAGCATAGGCGTACTGAAAAATATGCCATGTCCCTGGGCACAGAGAGAGACCAGAGAACTGGTCAGCGATGTTTTGATTCGGATAAAGGGCGGAGTGCCATTTTGAACAAGCTTTGAGACAATTGCCTTGTGCAGGCGGCTGGTTGCAGGATGTAAAAACATGGGTACATGTGAAAAATCTGTCACCGAAACTCCGTCAATAAAAATGGATTTACAGTAAGGGTACTGTTGGCTGAAATATTTACGAAGCAGTTCATCCGAGATGATTAAGTACAAATCTTCGGTTTCCAAAGGGATAATTTCATATAAATCAGAGTCGAAATATTCATGCTTTGAAACAAGGGGCAAAGCAATGTCAATTTCA
The DNA here is from genome assembly GCA_021201905.1 of Clostridia bacterium. Classification (GTDB taxonomy): domain Bacteria; phylum Bacillota; class Clostridia; order Lachnospirales; family Lachnospiraceae; genus Enterocloster. The sequence continues at coordinate 23,694 of JAJQEA010000375.1, read as the reverse complement.
TTATTTTTGACTGCTGCCGATAAGTCAGGGGATGTTTTTTCTACGAGATGTATTGTCATGTTAGGATATTCTCTGGAAAAGTGTGGGATAAACTCACAGACGAAAGCAGTTGATCTGTTTGGTGGTAATCCAATGACAATCTCGCCCACAAAATCATCCTGCATTGTAGTGAACTGATTGATTAGTCTGTTTTCTCGTTCTATCATATCGCGGGCTGCTTCTAAAAGTGCTTGTCCGGATGTGGTCAGCTTCAGTGAAGGTTTTCGCTCAAATAATTGTACTTTATAGGTATTCTCCAAGTGCTTGATATGGAGGCTTACTGCCTGCTGCGAGGTATATAGTGCCTCGGCAGCTTTGGTAAAACTCATTAGTTCTGTTACCTTTATAAAACATTGGATATCAGTCATATTCATAAATAAATGCCTCCCTGCCATAAAACAAGTATTTGCTTGTTAATTTGACAAATAAAACAATATTTTCTTTTTATTGTAAACGAACTATAATTTAAATGCAATATAAAATTTAGCACTACAATAAGGAGGAGGTTATGGTAGTCGGATTTATTGGTTTTGGTGAGGCGGCATCATCCATTGCATTGGGGTTACATAAAGAAGGAATCGAAAGAATTGTATGTTGTGACGTGATGCAGAATGATGAGCGTTTTAAGGCGGCAATGGATAACAGGGTTGATGCCTGCCGGGGGAAAATGCTGGAAAATACCGTGGAGGTTTGCCGGAAGTCAGATGTGGTTATTTCGGCAGTTCCATCTAATTATGCGGTTACTGCTGCTGAGCAAGCTCTTGATGGAATGAAGGAAGGACAGCCTTTTATGGATGTATCCACAGCTACCCCTATTGAGAAGAAAAAAAATCAGTGGGATGGTGAAAGCGAAGGGAGGATTGTTCGTTGATGGGGCAATGATGGGGGCCCTGTTAAAGGATAAGCATCAGGTTCCAATGCTTCTTAGCGGAGATGGCGCAGCGGTATTCCGGGATAAGATGGAACCATACCATATGCGTCTGGAGATTGTAGATGGAGAAGCGGGAACTGCCACAAGCATCAAGTTCATACGCAGTATTACAGCTAAGGGACTCAGCTGTCTGTTGATTGAATCGCTTCAGGCTGCGCAGCGTTTTGGTGTCGAACAGACAATTGTGGATTCATTTATTGATACATTTGGTCCGGATTTTATTGGAATTATTAATGGTTATATCTCCGGCGCCATTATTCACGCAGAACGGCGGGAACATGAGTTGGAGAATGTTGTGAATTTTTTGAAAAGCGAATCACTTCCATATACAATGGCAGAAGCAACCCGGTTAAAATTGCAATGGCTAAAAGATAACCGGGTAAAAGATAACTTTGAACATGGTGTCGCACGGGATTGGAAGAAAGTACTGGAGGGGTGGAAACTGTGACACATCAATAAGTCATGCAAAAGGAGCGAATGAATTGAAGAAGATTAGAGTTCCGTTAAAAACAGAGGAATGTGCTCTCAAAGCTGGTGATTTGATTGAGATGACTGGAACGATCTATTGTGGGCGGGATGCAGTGTTGCCGTATGTGGTAGAGATGGCCAAGAATGATACACTTTTGGATGCCGGTATTGACATAGAGGGTGCAGTGATATTCCATACTGCCGTTAGTTGTGCGGGAATTGCCCCCACTACAACGGGTAAACCGGAAATTGAGGGGTCCATCGTGCCACTGTCAGAAAAAGGGGCAAAGTTTCATCTTGGGAAGGGCAGGATTCTTCCTGAGACGATAGCAGGACTAAAGCAGAATGGCGCATATTTTTTAATTACACCGCCAGTTGCGGCTCTGTTGACAGCTGCAATGAGCGGATGCCGTGTAGCGCTGCATCCGGAATTTGGTATGGAGGCATTTTATGAAATTACAGTAACAGATTTCCCGGCAATTGTTGCTGTGGCCGACGGGGAAAGTATCTTTCCAGATTAGGGAGGGGATATATGATTCTATTGGAAAAAGTGACACAGGATGTTGCACGGGCGGTTGTGAATGCTAGTTCCCATTGGCGGAAGGACCAAGTTACCTGCTGGAAGCAGGCCTGTGAGAAAGAAACAATTCCACATGCAAAATGGGCGATGGAGAATTTTATTAAAAATGCGGAAGCAGCAGATAAACATCATTCAGCATTGTGTGATGATACGGGTACACCGCATCCATTTTTAGAAATTGGAGATGAGGCTGTATTGCCGGCAGGTTTTTTAGCCGCAATGGAGGAGGGAATCAGGAAGGGATTAAATGACCTTCCAGCACGCCCTATGGGGGTGCGTGGGAATGAGTTGGAACGCATCTCCCAATGTATGGGATTATACGATGAGCCCGGCATGTTAAAACCAGCGCCCACACAGATACGCCGTATAGCAGGAAGTAAAATCCGGCTTACGATACTGATGCTGGGAGGGGGACCGGAGATTAGGAGCAGGACACAGGCGTTATTTCATATGCATTCGCTGGACCATGTGGTTAAGGAGATGATTGCATGGGCAATTCCACAGGTAGAGGCTCTTGGATGCCAGCCGTGTACGTTGTCGTTTGGGCTGGGACGCACTGCTTTCGAGGCATCATCACTCTCGCTTGAAGCTATGAAGGAAGGTTGTTATGATGTGCAAAGTGAACTGGAGAAACGTATTACAGACGCAGTTAACTCCAGAGGAATAGGGCCTATCGGCTTGGGCGGTGCCAGTTCCGTACTAGCTACATTTATTAAAATAGGTAATATGCGCGCCAGTGGATTTCGCGTAGTATCAATGCGTCCGAACTGTTGTATGGAAATCCGAAAAGCTTCCTGTGAGTGGGAGACGGAAAATGGAAATGTTTTGTGATAAGTTTTACTATTTCTGTGAGGGGTGGCTGCACGGGAGTGCTTGGAAAAGTGTGAAACCCCTGCAAATTGGACAGATAAGAAGGCAGTGAAAATATAAACCATGTTATGGTCTGAAGGCCATTGATGAAGGAGGAAGTCTTTATGAGGAAGAGAACCATACAGCAATTTTTAGTTATTTGTACAGCGGCCCTGCTCCTTTCTGCCTGTGCATCCACGGGTTCTGCATCGGAAAAGAAGCAGGAAGCGGATAATTCAAAACTGGAAAGTAGCCAGTTAGTGTCAGTTGAAGAGGATGAATTAGATTTTCCTAAGAGGGCGATTGAGATGGTTGTGCCATTTGGTGCCGGTGGCTCTGCTGATATGATGGGCAGGACTGTGGCACAGCTTATGGGAAATTATATTGATAAGCCAATCAATGTAGTTAATAAAGCAGGTGGCGGTGGTGTGGAAGGTACTGTTTATGTAAATGGCCAGGAAGCCGATGGTTATACAATATTGGAAATCACTCCCTCCATGCCTATTGTTGAAGCACAGGGAAGGGCTCCAATCAATTTTTCAGAATGTTTTGTCCCCATCGGCAATTTCCAGGTGGACATTCAATCTTTCGCCATATCAAAGAACAACCCGAATTTCCGGAATTTGGATGAAATGCTTGCTTACGCAAAAGAGAATCCTGGGAAAGTAAAGGTAGGAGGAACATCACCAGGAGGACTGGATGATTTTATTGTAAGTGGCTTTGCAAAGGCAGCAGGCATAGAGCTTTTGTATGTTCCTTATAATTCAGCAGCGGAAACAAAGGCTGCTCTACTGGGCGGGGAGATTGATATTTACCAGGATAAGCTAATATCCTTCTTACAGATGATTCAGTCAGATGATGTGGTCCCCATAGTGACACTCTATGACAGGCGTTTAGAGGAAGTAGAGGAGATGAAGGATGTACCATGCACTGTTGAAAAGGGAATTAATTTCACGCAGGGTTCTTGGCGTGGTTTCGCTGTAAAAAAGGGAACGCCGCAGGAGATTGTGGACTATTTGGAAGATGTACTGAAAAAATGTTATGACTCTGAAGAATACAAAGAAATGGCTGAAAAGGACAAATCCGATATTATACCAGGTTATATGTCGGCTGAGGAATTCGGAAAACTGTGGGAAGAACAGCTGGCTGCTTTTAGGGAAGTATTCGCAAAATAAGTGAGAGGCGTTGCGGCGTCCTGCAGGACGGAAAGGAGCAAATGAATGGAATTTATTTTTAATATTGCTATTGGAATCATCCTTTGCGGATTCCTCTTTTTCAGTACGACTATATCAGATATGACAGTAGAGGCTGATTTATTTGGTTTCGGAGGGTTTCTAATTCTTTCTTCGGTCATTGGCCTGTTTCTGCTTCTGTTAAGCACATTGCAGACAATGAAAGCAAAAAAGACCTCTGTTGATGCGGACCAAAAAGAGGGTGATGAGGCTGTACTGAACCGGGCAGGTGCTAAAAAAGTTGGTTGCCTGATTCTTGCCTTGGCAATATATATTTTTTTGATGACAAGAGTAGGTTTTCCCATAATGACGTTCCTGTTTATCATTACCTGTGTGACTGCAGTCGGCTATCGTGACTATAAATGGTCTGTATTATTTGCCCTTCTGTTTACAACACTGCTAGTCATTGTATTTGGCCGTATATTCTTTATTGCGTTGCCAAGAGGAATGGGGGTTTTTAAGGACATTAGTTATTTTCTGTACTGAAAGGGGGAAAAGAAATGGTTTTACAGGGATTTCTCAACGTATTACAGCCAATGACACTACTTTTGGTAATACTGGGAACAGCCTGGGGACTGACAGCCGGCGCCCTTCCAGGTTTAAGCGCATCTATGGCCGTTATTCTGATGTTGCCGTTTACATATGGCATGGAGGCGATTCAAAGTGTTGTAGTACTTGTTTCTGTTTATGTAGGAGCTATGTGCGGAGGCTCTATATCCGCGATTCTTTTAAAGACACCGGGAACGCCAAGTTCTGTGGCAACAACTTTTGACGGTTATCCCATGGCAATGAGGGGAGAGGCACCAAAGGCATTGGGTCTGTCTATTACAGCATCCTCTTTTGGTGGTATTTTTTCAGGGCTTATTATGGTAGTCTGTGCTCCAATTCTAGCCGCTTGGGCCATGAAATTTCAAAGTGCAGAATTTTTCGCTCTGTCCCTTCTTGGCTTAAGCTGTATTGCAAGCATCGGTAATGAGCAGCCTATCAAAGCCCTCTTATCCGCATGCCTGGGTCTTCTGATTTCAACAATTGGATTGGATGCCATTTCAGGAGCAGAACGATTCACCTTTGGCCAACAGTTTCTGATGAATGGAATTGATTATATTCCTGTTATGATTGGCGCATATGCAGTTGCGGAGGTCTACAGAAATGTTATGAAGAACAAAATGACAGCTAGTGAACAGGATGGCGGCAGAGGGGGAAAGGTAAAGGCGGAAATTATTGGGATTTCCAATATTATAAAGCATTGGAAAACTTACTTAAAGTCTTCTGTTATTGGTACAATTGTGGGCATCATACCGGCAGCAGGAGGTTCTATCGCTGCATTAATCAGTTATAGTGAGGCCGTCCGCAGCAGTAAACACCCCGAGAAATTTGGAAAAGGTGCAGAGGAAGGAATTATTGCATCGGAAGCAGCAAATAATGGCGCAGTAGGCGGCTCTCTGGTACCGACACTTGTTCTGGGTATTCCTGGCGGTAATGTAGCCGCAATTCTTCTGGCGGCATTTACTATGCATGGATTGATTCCAGGACCTATGCTTCTGCGTAATCAACCAGATATGCTGTATAGTATATTAATTGGTATGGTGCTTGCTTCTTTATTGTTATTTGTACTCGGAATTTTTGTGGCGAAACAGTTTTCTCGTCTTGTAACACTTCCGTATCCCTTTCTTGCGACGATTATTGTTACATTGGGGGTGGTTGGTTCTTATTCCCTGAAGAATAGTATGACAGACGTATTTATCATGTTTGCATTCAGCTTTGTAGGATATTTTTTTGATAAGTATCATTATTCTACTTCTGCAATGATTCTTGGTATCATTTTGGGTAAGATTGCAGAAAACGGTTTAAGAAAGCAGCTGATTGTCAGCGGGGGAGATTTTACAACCTTTTTGACAAGACCCCTATGTCTGGTAATTTTCATCGTTAGTATCATTTCTTTTATTACGCCCTATTACCGTGCGCATAAGGAAAAGAAGAGGCAGGAGATGGACGCACAGCAAAAGTAAACACTCAAAGGCAAAATGTTTAAATACGAATCTTATAATATAATAAGGAAAACTAAGGAGTATGTGAGTTATGGATAATTATTATGAGTTACCGGAACTGATTCCTGAGAATATCATTGAGCGCGTGTCAAAGCTGAGTTCAGCAAATATTTGTGATGGTTTAAATAAGCTGGGACTGCTTGCGAACCGGTGTATGTGCCAACAGATTAAACCTGTATCTGATAACATGAAGGTGGTTGGAACCGCTTGTACCGTAGATACAAAAGACGGTGATAATCTTCCCATACATATAGCGATATACAGCTGTAAGCCTGGATATGTGATTGTTGTAAGCGGAAAGGCTTACGAGGAGAGTGCATACATGGGGGATTTGATGGGGGGAGCAGCAGAGGCTATTGGTGTTTCGGGGATTGTTGTTGACGGATATGTGCGGGATAAGGTAGGACTTGACGAAATCGGAATGCCGATTTTCAGCAGAGGATTTAAACCTGCAAGTCCGGCGAAGAAAGGTCCCGGAGGTTTGAATATTCCTGTTGAATGCGGTTCTGTAGTGGTAAATCCGGGAGACTTAATTGTAGGGGATTATGATGGTGTTGTAGTTGTACCCAGAGACAAAATAGAAGAAGTGCTGGATGCGGCAGAAGTAAAGATTGCCTATGAAGAAAAGAGGGTATTTACAATTGAGCAATATAAGAAGTGTAAAAAAGAAGGGACAGAATTACCAGAGTTGACTCCTTCATGGGTAAAAGACATGATGGGATAGAAAAGGCAGGCTCTAAAGCCTGCCCGCCGGTATAAAAGGCTCCGGCTGTTCCGGGTGGGGGCCCAGCATTTTTTCCATCCACACCATATCCCACCACTGGCCCAGTTTATAGCCGCATTTGGTGAAATGGCCCACGGTGCGGTAGCCGTGTTTTTCGTGGAAGGCAATGCTGCCCGGATTGGGGTAGGCAATGCAGGCATTGACGTTGATGACATTCTGGCGTTTCAGATAGTGCTCCAATGCCTCGTAGAGAAGAGAGCCCGCGCCGGTGCGCCGCGCATCTTCGGACACATAGACGGAGGTTTCCACGGCCCAGTCATAGGCAGCCCTCTCCTTAAATTCAGATGCATAGGCATATCCCAGGATGCGTCCGTCCCGGACGGCAGCCAGATAAGGGTAGCGCCTCAGGGTGGAGGCGATGCGGTTTTTAAATTCCAGAACAGAGGGCGCCTCATATTCAAAGGTTATGGCTGTTTTTTCCACATAGGGTGCGTATATGGCCAGAAGGGCTTCGGCGTCGGCTTCTTCCGCCATACGGATGGTGATGGCTGTCTCTGACATGTATGAGACTCCTTTCACAGGGATTGTTTCGTATTTTAGAATGGTTCCTTTACGGTTCAATTTCAACATACATTTTAGCATTGATTTCACATTTTTTCCACCGGCTGTTTATGAAATTTTCACTGTACTTTTGTAAAATGTTAGATTATTTGTCCGGATAGATAAAATTAAGTAATTCTTACACAATTTTTCCCCTTTCTCATCCTGTTATTTCCTTTCATTTTCTGATAAAATGGTACTATAAGGAGGTGGAGGATATGACCAGACGAAGGATATTGACAGGATGGGCCATAGGGCTGCTGATGGGAGTGATGGCTGCCGGCACTGCTTTTGGTGCGGAGTCCGGATGGAAGACAGAAGACGGAGTCCTTAAGTTCGTGGACAACAAGGGAAACTATGTGACCAATGAATGGAGGACACGGGACGGAAAATCATACTTCCTGGGCAGTGACGGGGAGATTGAGAAGAGTACCTGGATAGAGAATACATACTATGTGGATGACAAGGGAGTCATGGTGAAGAATTCCTGGGTCCACACAGACGGCAAGGACGGCCTGAAGGAAGAAGGCTGGTATTTCCTGGGCAAGAACGGCAAGACGGAGGAGGGCTGGAAGAATGTAGGAGACGGCCGCTACAACTTTGACAGCGACGGTAAGATGCGCACGGGCTGGTTTTACGAGGGCGATAATATCTACTACCTGGGCGGCAAGGACGACGGGGCCATGAGACGGGGCTGGGTATGCCTGGGATTTGACGAGGATAATCTTCCTGAGATTGGGGACGTCTCCAGGGAATATAAGAAGGCAGATGAGAATTCCCGGTGGTTTTTCTTCCAGAACAACGGCAAGGCCAAGCGCTCTTTTTCCGGCGGTTATGACCAGGAGACCATTCACGGAGAAAAATTTTATTTTGACCAAAACGGGGCCATGCTGACGGGCTGGCATGCGGTGAAGGAGAAAGCGGACAGCGACGATGCCACAGGCATCAGCCGTTTCGTGTACCTTGGCGGCAAGGACGACGGAGCTATTGCAAAGGGACAGTGGAAACAGCTGTCTGAGCATCCGGGTGATTCCGACGACGGGGCAGCCATCTCCATGAAGGGGAATGAGGAGCTGCCAAAGGAGGGGGATAAGGAGTGGTATTACTTTGAGAACAACGGCACTCCCGCATACCTCAAGACAGGTATCTCCACTATGAATGCAGCCACGGTCCGGGTGGATGGCGAGAATTATTTTGTGAACCAGTATGGATGCAGAAGGAACGGTCTGGTTAAGATTGTATCCGGCGGACATGTGATGGTGGGGTATTTCGGAGAGAAGGGGTCTGACGGCAGGATGCTCACCGGCAGGAATACCGGTATTGTGGACGACGACGGCAAGCGCTGTACCCTCTATTTCAACACTTCCGGCTCCAACAAGGGCGCTGGCTTCAGCAGTGAAAAGGATGGATTCCTGTACTACAACGGGCTGCTGGTGACAGCGGACGGGGATTCCCAGTATGAGGTCTATAAGGTGGACGGTAAATATTATCTGGTGAATGGCTCAGGTAAGGTCCAGACCAATGAGAAGGCCTATAAGAGCGATGGGGATTACGTCTATTTGGTTGAGGATAGGGAAGTTTACTATACGGATGACAGTGGAAAGAAGACGAAGAAGGCAGACAGCGGCGCCACGCTTCCGGATTTTACTTGTGATCAGGTATATAAGCTCTAAGAGATACAATATATATTGTATGGCAGACTAAAAAACTACATATTATTATATTAAAGCGGCATTTTACAGGAAAAAGGCAGTTCCAGATTGATGGGAACTGCCTTTTTTGTACATGTAAGTCTAACGCTTTAAGGTATTTATTTATCAAAGAAAAGTCCCCATGTAGGGTATAGGGGAGCGACACTGTTGATATAAGCCAATAACTCTTCCTTGAATAATAAAATTGCTCTTGAATTTGTACTGTTTGATTTGATGTTGGTTGTGATATAAACCGTTCTGGGTGGGGGAGGAACACTCAGCCTGTAAATATCACAGGCTTGGGTATCATGATAATGTTTGGCAACTGTATATGGCATGATGGACCAGCTTCCAGGAGTATCCATGAGCTGTACAGTCATTCTTACTATTTCTGTTATAAATTTAGGACAAAACTGTGGAAAAACAATTTTATGCCACTGTATGAAGCTTGTATCAAAACCTTGATATACTTCGTCTTTCGGGTTTAAATCCTGAGGCAAAATAGACACCATTTCCTGAGCTTTTTCATGGTTTTTACATCGTTTCAGACAGACATATTCCTCACTGAATAAAGTATCGGAATGGATGGATTCAAAGTTATAAGAATCATTAGAAATACCAATATCGTAGACGTCCTGTTCTACTTTGTTTATGATATCGTAGCTGTAACCATTAATTACCTTTAATTCAATATCAGGATGATTCTTTACAAAATTCTGGTAAAAGTCAATTAAAAAATACCCGTTAACACTATCTACACCTGCAACTAAGAGCCGCGTCCGCCTTGCTGTATCGCGGACACGGAGTGCCTCCTGATTTAAATCATGCATCTTTAATGCAATTGGAAGAAAATTTTCTCCAGCCGGTGTCAGAGACAGGTTTTTAAGTCCTTTTTGATGGCTGAATAGTTTGACGCCAAGCTCTGTTTCCAAAACAGACAGTTTATAGCTGGTAGAAGACTGGGATAAAAACAATTCATTCGCTGCCCTGGATATGTTATGGCATCGGTAAATGGCCAAGAAAACATCAATATCTTCTATATTCAAGATGTCCCTCTCTATTAATAATGTGCATATTTTTGAGTAATCATTAAATTAAATATCGAAATTACTAATATTATATACAAAGAAAATGAAATTGTCAAAATATAATATTTATGATATTACTAAAAGTACAAAACACCGGTGTAAATTTAGAAAAAGAGGATAATATTATGAGCCTGACAATTGAAGAGATAAACAAAATGTTAGATTTGAGAAGCGATACTTCCACTCTCCCTACAGAGAATATGTGGAAAGCAATGTCTGAAGCCGTACTGGGGGATGGAGGACGTGTGGATTTGACTGGAAGAGGAGAGGACCCTACAGTATATGAACTTGAAAGGCTTGCGGCAGATATGCTGGGGAAAGAGGATGCCATGTATGTGGCTACCGGAAGCCTTGCAAACCATACAGCCCTGCTGGCGGTAACAGACAGAGGGGATAAGGTACTGGTAGAAAAGTCTGCACATATTTATATCAACGAAAAGTTTGATTTCATGTCCAAATTTAGCGGCTTGGTTCCTGTTTTCTATCATCTGGATTCCGACTATCAAATTTCCGCAAAAGAGATAGAGTATTTGATTCAGGATAATGACATTAAGGTTATGTGTCTGGAAAATACTCATAATTATTCAGGAGGAACTTGCCTTACACCAAGTTGCACAAAGGAAATATGTGATTTGGCCCATCTAAAAGGGATTCATGTACATCTGGACGGAGCAAGAATTTTTAATTCAGCAGTAGCACAAAATGTGGATGTAAAAGAACTTGTTGAACCTGTTGATTCTCTTATGTTCTGCCTGTCAAAAGGATTATGTGCGCCAGTTGGGTCAATGCTGGTTGGAAGCAGTGCATTTATTGAGAAAGCCCGGTCAGTAGGCAAAATGATGGGGACTCCCATGAGGCAGGCCGGAGTAATCGCGGCGGCAGGAATTGTGGGCTTAAAAGAAAATGTGAGTCGTCTGGCAGAAGATCATATGAAAGCAAAACGGCTTGGGCAGCTTCTTGCAGGAATTGACAACGCAATTATGGATCCTAAGGCAGATCAAACGGATTTTGTTTACATAAATGTCACTCCCACAGGATTAACAGCACAGCAAATAACAGATGGATTAAGAGAAAAAGGACTTTTGGTGGCAAAAATGACAGATGAAAGCATTCGTCTTGCAGTTCATAAGGATATTACTATGGAGGATGTGGAGAAGGCTGCTGAAATTGTGATTCACTATTTTGCTTCTTTAAAATAAGAAGAGGAAACAATAGAGAGTTTCTTTTAATAGAGATGTATTGGAGGTATGGAAATGAAAGTTGGATTTGTTGGAATTGGTATAATGGGAAAACCCATGGCCAAAAATCTTATAAAAGCCGGATATGCGCTTGTAGTATATGACAAAAACAACGCTGCTGTGGAAGAATTGAGGATATTGGGGGCAGAATCCGTTTGGTCGGCAAAAGAAGCAGCAGAAAAAGCTGAGGTTGTGATAACCATGCTCCCAAATTCTCCACATGTAAGAGAGGCTGTTTTGGGAGAATACGGGGTGGCCAGAGGATTTGAACCAGGAAAGGTGCTTATTGATATGAGTTCCATTGATCCTACAGAAAGCCGAAAAATCGGGGAACAGCTTCGGCAGAAGGGGATAGAGATGCTTGACGCTCCAGTGAGCGGTGGGGAACCCAAAGCGATTGACGGAACCATTTCCGTTATGGTAGGCGGAAAAAAAGAGGTGTTTGAACAATACAATAATTTAATTAGAGCAATGGCTGGTTCTGTGGTGTATGTTGGTGAACTGGGGGCTGGAAATATCGCCAAGTTGGCCAATCAGATTATTGTTGCATCTAATATTGCTGCATTGGCAGAAGCGCTGACGTTGGCAAAAAAAGCCGGAGTTGACCCAAAGCTTGTATTTGAGGCAATACGGGGAGGACTTGCAGGCTCTACTGTTATGGAGGCAAAAGCGCCAATGATGTTGGAACGGAATTTCAAGCCGGGATTTCGTATCAATTTGCATATTAAAGATCTTAATAATGCTCTGAATGCAGGACATGAGGTGAGTGCGCCTCTTCCAATTACTGCATTTGTGATGGAGATGATGCAGACGTTAAAATCGGATGGGTATGAACTGGAGGACCATTCAAGCCTTGTTAAATATTATGAGAAACTAGCTGGCATATGTGTGAGAGGAGAAGAGTCATGATGAATAAATTACGTTCCATCTCGATAACAATGTGGATTTTTATAGGCATGATTCTGGGTATAGTGGCAGGATTTATAGTAGGGAAACCGGCTTCCAATATCGCCTTTGTGGGAACAATGTGGATTAAGATGATGAAAATATCTCTGGCTCCTATTGTGTTGGTCATGATTGCAAAGAGCATCGGAGAACAGAAGAATGCTAAAAAAATAGGTTTTGTTGCAGTGGCAATCATGTTCTATTATGTTTGTACGACTTTTATAGCTAGTATTCTCGGAATTATAGTGGCCAATATTACAAGGGCAGGTACCAGTTTTGCTGGGTTGGAAAACGCAGAAGAAGCCGCTTTGGAAGCAGGAGAGATGTCCATTGAAAGTTTTGCTCTGAATCTGATGCCGGATAATCTGTTAAAGCCTCTGGCGGAAACAACAATGCTTCAAGTTCTCGTCATTGGTGTCATAATCGGTGCGGCGGTCTTGGTCATGCCCGACAAGCAGATAAAAGATTCGGTGTTAAAAGGGTTGAACTGCCTGCAGGAACTTTTAAATGGTATGCTGAGAATAAGCATGAGATTCGCACCTGTAGGAATCTTTTGCTCAATGGCCAGTTTGATTGGAGAACATGGAAGTAAAATACTTGGTTCCATTGCGGGGTTCTTAGGTACAATGGTCTTTGGAATTATCCTCCAGATTATTCTGGTATACTGTTTAGGTATCCTTCTGATTGCGAGAAAGAATCCGCTTACATTTTTAAAGCGAATGCTTTCCTCCATGATGATTGCGCTGACTACATCAAGCTCCCTGTTGGTAGTACCCAGCAATCTGGAAGTTTGCCACAAATATAATGTAGATGAAGAAATTTCCAATTTCACCATTCCTCTTGGAGCGGTATTTAACCTGGATGGAGCTGCGGTTTTTTTTCCCGTGTGTAATTCTTTTTGCCGCACAGGCGTCAGGTATGCAGTTTGGATTTGGAACTTTACTGTATATGGCAATCATGGGAACGGTCATCGCATCCAGCGGCGGAGGGATTGTAGGAGGTTCCCTTATAAAGTGCATGGTATTGTGCGAAATGTTTTCAGTCCCAAGTGCTGTTATTACTTTGATTACAAGCGTGTACTTTGTTTTAGATGCATTGATTACTGTGTGTAATGCAACCGGAGATGTGGCGGGAACGCTTATGATTGGGGGAATTGAACAGAGAAGATTGGATAAAGAAAAGAAAATTGTCCTTCATGGTTAAATGTATCATCAAAAATAAGGCCTGGAATAGAAACCTGGCCTTATTTTTATTATCTAATGCCTGCCTGCAGCTTGTGGTTGAAAAAAGAAATACGGTCTGATATACTGAAATGGCGGGCCGTATCTTGTATACAGTATAAAGATAGAACCGGAGTTTCAGACCCGAAAAAGCCTCATAAAATGAGGAGACCCCGGTTGTAAAACAACCGGGGCAATTATGAAAAATCTATGTGCAATTTTACTATTTATCATTTGCATAAGTAACTTGTTCTTATGAAAATAGTATAAAAAATAAATGTGAACGAAATGTGAATTTGTTGTAAACAGATTATGAAACATTATATATTACCATAGATGCAGAATCGAAGGAGAGAAAATGGAGCAGGAATTAAAGAGAAAGACAACGGTCATCGGCCACAGGAATCCTGATACGGATTCCATCTGTTCGGCCATCTGCTATGCAAACCTGAAACGGGCCATTACAGGGGATGCGTATATTCCGGCCAGGGCAGGCCATGTGAACGGGGAGACCAGGTTTGTCCTGGACTACTTCGGCATGGAGGAGCCTAAGCTGGTGGAGGACGTGAGAACCCAGGTAAAGGACATTGAAATCCGCAAGACCAGGGGAGTTGCAGATAACATTTCCTTAAAAAAGGCATGGAACATCATGCAGGAAAACAATGTGGTGACCATACCCTCGGTCAGGCCCGACGGAACCCTGGAAGGGCTTATCACGGTGGGCGATATTACAAAGACCTATATGAATATTTATGACAGCAGCATCCTGTCCAAGGCCCATACCCAGTATTCCAACATCATTGAAACACTGGAAGCCGATATTGTGGTGGGCAATGGGGAAGCCTATTTCGACAGGGGAAAGGTGCTGATTGCGGCCGCCAATCCTGACCTGATGGAATTTTACATTGAGCCTCACGACCTGGTCATACTGGGCAACCGCTATGAGTCCCAGCTCTGCGCCATCGAGATGGGGGCTGACTGTATCATTGTGTGTGAGGGCGCAGGCATGTCCATGACCATCAAAAAAATTGCCCAGGACAGGGGGTGCACGGTGATTGCCACCACCTACGACACATATACGGCGGCCCGTCTGATCAACCAGAGCATGCCCATCAGCTATTTCATGACCAGGGAGCACCTGATTACCTTTAACAGCGATGATTATACGGATGAAATCAGGGAGGTTATGGCCAGCAAGCGGCACCGGGATTTCCCCATCCTGGACAAGGAGGGAAGGTATCTGGGAATGATATCACGCCGGAACCTGTTGGGCGCCAAGGGCAAGCAGGTAATTCTGGTGGACCATAACGAGAAGAGCCAGGCCGTGGCAGGTATCGAGAGTGCTGAAATCATGGAGATCATCGACCATCACAGGCTGGGAACGGTCCAGACCATGGCTCCGGTGTTCTTCCGCAACCAGCCTCTGGGATGCACGGCCACCATTATTTACCAGATGTACCTGGAAAATAAGGTGGAGATAGAGCCGAAGATTGCGGGGCTGCTGTGCAGCGCCATTGTGTCGGATACCCTGTTGTTCCGCTCACCCACCTGCACACCGGTGGATGAGATGGCAGCCAGGTCACTGGCAGCCATAGCCGGACTGGATATTGAGAAGTACGCCATGGAAATGTTCGGGGCGGGAAGCAATCTTAAGGATAAGTCCGATGAGGAGATTTTCTATCAGGATTTCAAGAAGTTTTCTGTGGGAAAAGCGCTGATTGGCGTGGGACAGATTACGTCTTTAAACGATATAGAGCTGGATACCCTGAAGGAGAAGATGCTGGGATATATGGAAAAGGCCAGGGAGAGCAACAGCCTGGACATGGTATTTTTTATGCTGACCAACATACTGAAGGAGTCCACGGACCTGATTTGTTATGGGCAGGGCGCGGTGCAGCTGGCAGCCAAGGCGTTCCATCTGGATATAGAGGAGGCCACACAAATGCCGGAACCGGTTCTGAGTCTGCCGGGAGTGGTATCCCGTAAAAAACAGCTGATTCCGGAGCTGATGCTGGCAGAACAGGATTAGGCCCGGCAGGGGCAGGAGGATTAAGATATGTCAAAGGAATACTGGAAACCAGGCAACATGCTCTACCCGGTGCCGGCTGTTATGGTCAGCTGCGGCAGGGAGGGTGAGACACCCAACATCATTACAGTGGCCTGGGCAGGCACCATTTGCTCGGATCCCGCCATGGTGTCCATATCCGTGTGCAAGGAGCGTTTCTCCCACAGCATCATTAAGGACACAGGAGAATTTGTCATCAATCTGGTGAATAAGCGGCTGGTCCGGGCCACGGATTACTGCGGCGTCAAATCCGGCAGGGACGTGGATAAGTTTAAGGAGACAAGGCTGACCCCCCAGGAATCCAGGTACGTGAAGGCGCCGGGGGTTGAGGAAAGCCCGGTGAACATTGAGTGCAGGGTGGTGGAAGTGAAGGAGCTGGGAAGCCATGATATGTTCATTGCCAAGGTGATGGGAGCGACCATTGACAACCAGTATATGGACGACAGGGGAAAATTTAACCTCAATACGTCCGGACTTGTGAGCTATTCCCACGGAGAGTATTTTGAGCTGGGAAAGAAGCTGGGAAGCTTTGGATATTCGGTGAAGAAACCGGTGAAAAGGCAGAATAATAAGAACAGGACTTCAAGGAGGAAAAAAGCGTGAAACCGAACATTACCATGATAGGCATGCCGTCGTCGGGCAAGAGCACCATTGGGGTGCTGCTGGCTAAGAGGCTGGGATTTTCCTTTGTGGACGTGGATATCGTGATACAGGAAAAGGAAGGCAGGCTTCTAAAGGAAATTATTGCCCAGGAGGGCATGGACGGATTCCTTAAAGTGGAGGAGAGAGTCAATGCCGAACTGGATGTGGCCCTTTCGGTCATTGCTCCCGGCGGAAGCGTCATATATGGTGAGAAGGCCATGGAGCACCTGAAGGAAATCAGCGAAGTGGTCTATCTGAAGATGAGCTATGAAGAGATGGAAAAGCGCATTGGCAATGTGGTGGACCGGGGTGTGGCCCTGAAACCGGGATTTACCCTTCGGGACCTTTACAATGAGCGGGTGCCCTATTATGAGAAATACGCGGACATCACCATTGACGAGGAGGGAAAGACTCCGGGAGACACGGTGGATGCGCTGAGGGACATCATTGAGGGAATGATGGACCGCAATATGATTGAGCGCATTGTGGAGGAACAGAAGAAGATTCTGGAGGAAAAGGACCGCAAGATAGAAGCTTATGAAGCTGAGATTGCAGCCTTTAAGGAGGAGCTTGCGCTTCTCAGGACGGCTGAAACCGTATAGCATCTGGCAATTGTATGGAAAAAGGTTCTTTCTGCTCTTTGGGTTATCCAAAGATTCAGAAGGAACCTTTTTGTTTTTCCTTTATCTCACAGGTAAACCTACAGCATTTCCATATATGCCAGCAGCTTGTCCGCAAGGTCCAGTCCGATATATACCAGAATTCCCAGGATAATCAGAGCTGCTGCCAGGAATACCAGCTTGTAAATCAGATAAGCCTTGGCAAAGTCCCGCAGCTGGTTCTCCTTTTTTCCAAAGGCCAGACAGAGCAGGTAAACCCATCCCGCGATGGGGATGTTCATGCACATGAAGGTGAGGAACCAGCGCCTGGGAGGCATGCAGTAGGGATTGGTATTATCCTTCCCGGATTCCCCGCGGACCTTTTTAGCCTGCTTCAGACGGGGGGAGCCTGTATGTTCCGTTTTTTTCTGTAAATCAGTTTTCATCATCCGGTCTGCCTCCTGGTCCGTAATATTCCATGTTGTTCCACTTGAATTTTTCGCTGTTTAGGGAGGAGCGGAGCTGGTTCTGCTGCACCTGCACCTGCTGCTGGGCCTGCCTCATGGCAGCTTCCTCGGACGCCCTGCTCTCGGCCTGGGACGCGTTCCACTGGTCCTCTGTGGGCAGGCCGGAAATCCGCGTGATGGCTGCCTGGAGCCGGTCGGACAGAGCCTGCTGATCCGGATCGCCTGCCACCAGGGAAAGCTTGCTGATGGCATCCTGCACCAAATCCTGCGCATTTTTCTGCTGGTATTCCAGTTCCTCCACAGCCTCCAGGGCCTGCAGGAATTCGTTCTTTCTGGTATCCTTCTCAGCCTGCTTCCGGTTCTCCTCAGCCTGCTTTTGGGCTGCTTCCCTGGCCCTGGCATCGTCAATGGCCTTCTGCTTTTCATAGAGGGAAATGGTATCGCCCATCTGGCTGATGATTCCCGTAAAGTAGTCGTACCGGTTTTCCACCTGATTAAGCATGCTGGCCCTCAGCTCCCCGTCGTCCAGAAGGGGCAGACGGGAGGTGATATCCTGGTATTGGCTCCTGACCGCGTAGGTATCCTCCACGGAGCTGATTTCCCTTGTGGTGAATTCCTGGATATCCTGTTCCAGCTGTGCGGTCAGCTTTGCCTGCTCCTTGTCGTGCAGGCTCTGCTGGGCCCGGAATTCAGCGGTGGTGCTGAAGTAATCCTGGATTCCCGTCCTGGGGTCCGCCTTTAATTCCACGCTTTCCGGCTGCTCCCAGTCCCAGGGCTCCAGGCCCTCATGTATCTGGTTCATAATATTTTTCCAAATTTTTCCTGCATATGTGCTCCCGTATATGCCGGGCATTTTGCGGGGGATATCGTATCCCACCCATACAGCCGTGGTATAGTAGCGGGTGTAGCCGCAGAACCAGGTGTCCTTGCTGCTGTTGGTGGTTCCTGTCTTGCCCGCCGCGGGCATGCCGTTATCCAGCCCCAGTCCGCGTCCCGTCCCGTAGGGGGAGGTCATGGTGCCTTTCAGGATATCGGTGAGCATAAAGGCGGAATCATCGCGGTAGACCTGTTTGGCCGCAGGCGGCAGATCCTTGGTCAGGTCGCCGTCGTGTTCATGGATGATTTGGGTGATACAGGTGCGGTCATTGTAGACACCGTAATTGGCCAGGGCGCTGTAGCCCTTGGCCATGTCCACCACACGGACGCCGTTGGTAAAGCCTCCGATGCTCAGGGAGGGCACGCCGTTGTCCACATATGTAAGCTTCTGGAACTCCATTTCACCCAGATAGCTGAGCCCGTAGTTCACTCCGATGTCCTCCAGAATCTGCCAGGCCACCGTGTTCAGGCTGCGGTTCAGGGCTTCCCGGACCGTTACGCTGCCGTGGTAATTGCCGCCGCTGTTGGAAGGACCGTCCTCCCATTTGTGGTCATCCACCATGCGCGTGGGGTAATACTCCCCGGTGTCAAAGGCAGGGCCGTAGTCAATGAGGGGCTTGATGGTACTGCCCGGCTGCCTGGCGCTTAAATAGGCCCGGTTGAACTGGTCCCCGCTTCCCCGTCCTCCCACAATGGCCACCACGTAGTTGGACTGGTTGTCCACAATCACTCCTGCGCCCTGAAGGGCATATTTTCCATTGTCCTGTAACTCCGTGTAGGAGGACAGACCCTGGTCTATGTCAGCCTGAAGCATGTCCTGGAGACGGCTGTCCAGGGAGGTGTATATCTTGAAGCCGCCGGCGCGGATTAAGTCGGATTTTTCCGTGTAGGCCGTTGTATAGCGCTCCATGTAGGAATCGTAGTCATCCTTGTCCTCAAAGGTGTAGCGGAACTGGAAGCCGTCCTTCTTTAATAGCTCCAGGGCCGCGCAGTGGATGGCGTAGCTGCTCTGATAGTTCTCGTCCGTGCCCTCGGATTCCTGCTTGACCACGGTAAGGGGCTTTGCAAGAGCCTTCTCGTAATCCTCATCAGACAGTTCGCCTATTTCATTCATGCTCTTTAATACGTCGTTGCGTTTTTCAAGGGATGCTTTTGGATGGGCTACCGGATCGTAAGCCGAGGGACTGTTGCTGATGCCTACCAGGACGGCTGCTTCCTCCACGGCAAGGTCGGCTGCATGCTTGCCGAAATAGTAGCGGCTGGCAGCCTCCACGCCGTAGCACTGGTGGCCATAGAAATTGGTATTGCAGTAAAACTCCATAATGTCTGCCTTGGAGTACTTTTTTTCAATCTCAGGGGCCAGCAGGATTTCCACAATCTTGCGGGTGAAGGTCTGTTCCTGGGTCAGGTATGTATTCTTAATAACCTGCTGGGTGATGGTGCTCCCTCCCTGGGTGACCTGTCCCCTGTGCTTCACAAGAGCCAGTCCGGCGCGGAAGGTGGCAATCCAGTCAACGCCCGTATGGCTCTTAAAGCGCCTGTCCTCCTGAGCAATATATGCGTTCTGAATGTTCATGCTGATGCCGGTAATACCCACATACTGGTAGTGTCCGGCATTGATAAGTCCTATCTGGCGGCCGTCCCTGTCGTAAATCACGGTGTCGGACAGCTTGGAGAAATCCGTGCGTTCCATCTGCGCCAGCTTGTCATAGGCCAGCTCGCGGCACTCGTCCAGGTCCGGCTTGACCTTGGCGTAAATCAGCAGGCACAGGATGGCCCCCACTATGAATCCGGTTGTCATCACAGCCAGAAGGGCGTGGAACAGCCAGCCGGTGATGCCCAAAAGGCTGACTCCTATGTCGCGGATCACCAGCAGGATTTTCCGCGCGGCCTGTTTCAGTGTATCTTTCATAGTTCTCTCTATCCTCTCTGCGCCCGGTACATGTGGATGGATATGAAAATGGGCGCTGATATCTCAATAGGGCTGGAAACAATTGCCAGCCCGATAAACCATTGATATTATAAGCCAGAATGGAAAAAAAGGATAGGGATAAAGTATAAAAATAAGGACTTTTTCCGCTGAAAGTGGGGAAAAAGCCCTTATTTTGGAAATAAACATCAGGTTTTGCGCATCAGGAACTGGAGGGTGTGGGAGGGGATTCCCATGCCCTTTTCCTGCATCTCGGTAAATGCAGACAGGATACGGCCGATGTGTGCGTCGTCAGAGGGAATCAGGTGGTTATCCAGGGTGATGGTAAGGACGGTCAGCACGATTTGGGCTGTCTCTTCCGGAAAGCTGCACTGGATGCTGCCCTCCCGCATTCCCTGGCGGATGATGTCAGCCAGGATGGGTTTCAGCTTGGTGATGATGATGCGGGAGAATTTCTGGTGTATGAAGGCGCTTTCCTGCTGTTCGTTGAAGGTGCGCATCTCTTCCCGGCGTCTCAGTTCCATGGAGGAGTCCAGGCAGGCGTGGTATATGATTTCTAGCTTCTGAAAGGCATCCAGGTGGGAGGCGGCTGCCAGCTCCCTGCCTTCGTCCAGGACACGGGAGTAGTTTCTCTCAATCACTGCGTCTATGATATCGTTCTTGGAAGAAAAATAGTAATAGATACTTCCTTTCCCGATACCGGCTTTTTGGGCAATATCACTGACGGAAATAGCCTGGACATTGGCGGAACCCATAAGTTCCTGCATGGCATCCAGTATCATCTCCTTTTTATTATGGTTTTGCATAAAAAATCCTCGGTTTTTTCTTTAGAATACATCCAAGTATAGCAGAATATAAATGAAAACGCCAGACTTGACTGGCGGTCGAAAACGTGTTATGTTTAATTTGATTCTGATTCGACCACTGGTCGAAATACGGGAGAACAGGGTCGGGAGGAAACCCCATGATTTATTTGGCTTCATATGAACCCGGCGGCAGTCTTTATAACCGGGAGCGGGAACATATACTGGGCAGGAGCCTGCTGGACTTCGGTCTGATGAAGGAGTATGGACAGACCTGGGAGGTGGAGCAGGAGCCCGGCTCAAAACCCCATCTTAAGGGCGCAGGGGACGTGGAATTTAATATCAGCCACACAGAGGGTCTGGTGGTTTGCGCTGTGGCCGGCCGTGCGCTGGGCGTGGATACGGAGCGGATTCGCCCGTTTAAGGAGGGCCTGATGAGGCGCGTGTGTTCCGAAGCAGAGCGCAGCTATGTGCTGGCAGGAAGGTCTGAGGCAGAGCGGCAGGAACGGTTTTTCCGGCTGTGGACGCTTAAGGAGAGCTTTGTCAAGGCCATTGGCAGGGGGCTGGCCTTTCCGCTGGGGGACATCACATTTTCCCTGGAGGAGGGTGCTGTAAAAGGGAGTATTCCGGGCTGGCGGTTTTACCAGTCCAGGGTTTACCAATCATATATTATATCCGTCTGCGTGGCGGATGAAAAAGGAGAGGCAGTATGAGTTACGAAGAGGTATTTGAAAAAGTAAAGGAAATTTTCATGAAGGCTGATGTGAGCAGGGTAAAGGAGCATCTGGCCTTTCAGTTCAATATTACGGGAGAGGGCGAGGGCGCGTTCTATGCTGAGGTCAGGGACGGCATCCTGAGGGTGGAGCCGTATGAGTATTATGACAGGGACGCAATGTTTATCTGCTCCGCCGATACGCTGATGAAGCTGGCATCGGGAAAGCTGGATCCGGTCTTTGCATTTACCACGGGAAAGCTGAAGGTTGAGGGAAGTCTGGAAAAGGCGCTGATGCTGCAGAAGTTTGTGTAGAACGGTAAAGGAGTGAAGTATATGGGAATCAAAGGATGGATACTGGGACTGGCGGCGGCAGGAGCAGCGGGAGAATACGGGATAGCGCGGTATTTCTTCCACCGGACCGTGGTCCGGGGAAATGCTAAGCGCGACAGGACCCAGAAGATGGCGGGCACGGACTGGGACGCTTATATTCCGGGTATCCGCGCCAGCAGGGAATGGCTGGCGGGACAGCCACAGGAAGAGGTGTACATAACATCCCGGGACGGGCTCAGGCTCCACGGCACGTTTTTTGGCTGTGAGGGTTCCGGGAAGGCGGTAGTGTGCTTCCACGGCTATACCAGCGAAGGACTCAACGACTACACATCCATTGCGAAATTTTATCTCAATCAGGGCTTCAGCCTGATGGTGGTGGATGAGAGGGCCCACGGCAAAAGCGAGGGCACCTATATCGGCTTTGGCTGTCTGGACCGCCATGACGCCAGACAGTGGATGGAGTATATGGTGGAGCGTCTGGGAGAGGACTGCCAGCTGATGCTTCACGGCATTTCCATGGGAGCGGCCACCGTGCTGATGTCCACGGGCCTGAATCTTCCAAAGCAGGTCAGGGCAGCCGTGTCAGACTGCGCCTTTACCTCTGCCTGGGAAGTGTTCAGCCATGTGCTAAAGAGTATGTACCATATGCCGGCATTTCCCGTGATGCAGATTGCGGACCGCATGGCCAGGAGTGAGGCGGGATACGGCCTGGATGAATGCAATGCCAGGGAAGAGGTAAAGAAGGCACGTATCCCCATCCTGTTTATCCATGGGGACAGGGACACCTTTGTGCCCTGTTCCATGGTGTATGAGCTGTATGGGGCCTGCGCGTCGCCCAAGGAGCTGTTAGTCATACCGGGAGCCAGCCATGCAGAGGCTTACTATAAGGACACAGACCTCTATGAACATGCAATTGAGGAACTGATTGTCCGGGTTTTTGGAAAAGAGGAGAACATCGTATGAAGACAAGGAAAGGCTACAAGGTATACCCGCTGACATCAGCGCAGAAGCTTCACTTTTACTGCCTGAAATACCACCCTAAGAAGCAGGTGCTGAACATCGGTTCCAGCCTGACCATCCAGATGGACCTGGACTGGGACGTGCTGAAAGACTGCATCCGGGAGGCCATTGCCCGCTGTGATACCATGCGCCTGCGCTTTGCCCATGACAAGGAGGGCAACGTCTACCAGTATGTGGTGAAGGAGGAGACAAAGGAAATCGAACACTTTGACTTCACCGGCTGGAAGGAGGAGGACGCGGAAAGGAAGCTTCGGGAGTGGACCGAGGTTCCCTTTGAGCGGTATGATTCCCCCATGCACCACATTGTGATGATCAAGATGCCGGATGGGTACCAGGGCCTTTATATCTGTGTGGACCACATGACCATGGATGCCCAGTCCCTGATTCTGTTCTTCCGGGATGTGATTGAACTGTACGCCAGCAAATTTTATGACGAGGTGGACCATCCAAAGGAAATGTCTTCCTATATTAAGCAGCTGGAAAAGGACCTGGCCTACGAGGCCGGAAGCAGGGCATGTGAAAAAGACAGGCAGTTTTTCCAGGAATTGATTGCTTCCTCCGAACCCATTTTCACGGACATCTACGGTCCAAAGA